>CAZXAI010000143.1:0-4325 GCA_964638265.1 uncultured Zetaproteobacteria bacterium | reverse complement strand
CCAGCGTAATGGCCACGATGCGCGGCAGCAGGATGCGCTGTTTGGGGTTGACCGCCATCATTTCCAGCGCATCGGTCTGTTCGGTGACGCGCATAATGCCGATTTCAGCCGTGATACTGGAGCCGGCCCGCCCGATAATCATAAACGCGCCCAGCACCGGCCCCAGCTCGCGGATAATCGACATGCCGACGCCGGCGCCGAGCAGGGATTCCGAACCGAATTTGGCCAGCGTATAATAGCCCTGCAAGGCCAGTACCATGCCGGTGAATGCGCCGGTAATGATAATAATCACCAGTGAGCCGACGCCGAGCGCATACATTTGCAGCACAAAATGCCTGCCCTGCCACGGCTTTCTGAAAAACAGCCCCAGCGCGCCCAGTCCGAGCATGGCGCCGTCGCCGAGTTGCTCGATGCCGCGCAGGGCATGGCGGCCAAGACGCCCGAAAAAGACTGCCAGGGCGGACTGGTTGATGGGTGCCTCGGTATGGGTGGAAGAATCAGTCATAAGCGCGGCTCAGGATGAGAAGCGCACAGTGCCGGGTCTGTGCGTCAGATCATCAATATAGGATGTGGTGCTGCGTGAAAACGGAATCGGGCCATCGGGACGCCCTTCCAGGAACTGTTGCACGCGCGCATCATCGCTGTCCCGGATCGCATCGGGGGCGCCCTTGGCGATAATGCGGCCCTGCCAGAGCAGAATCACATGATCGGCAATGGCCAGTCCGGCCTGCACGTCATGGGTAACCACGATGGATGTCATGCGATTTTTGCGGGCCGTGTTCTGAATCAGGGTGCTGATGACGCCGGAGGAAATCGGATCGAGTCCGGAGGTCGGCTCATCGAAAAAGACAATTTTCGGATCCATCGACATGGCGCGGGCGAAGGCGACGCGCTTGGCCATGCCGCCGGAGAGTTCGGACGGCATCATGTGCTCAAAGCCGCGCAGGCCCACCTGCTCCAGCTTCATCGATACCATGGTTTGAATCACATCCTCATCCAGGTCGGTGTGCTCATGCAGCGGAAAAGCGACATTGTCGTACACATTCAGCGAATTGAGCAGGGCGGAGTATTGAAACAGCATGCCCATGCTCTGGCGCAGCTCGTAGAGCCGTTTGTCGGTAATGGAGCACAAATCCTCATCCCCGTACCAGACATGACCCGAGCTGGGTTTTTCCAGCCCGGCCAGCAACCGCAGCAGGGTGGTCTTGCCGGAACCGGAGCCGCCCATAATGGCGGTAATCTTGCCGGCCCGGATATGAATATCGGTCGGTGCCAGTGCGGCCACATCGCCATAGGATTTGCTCAGTTGTTCGCCTCGAATCATGCCGGCAGGCTAGCATGGCAAAACCTCATTGCACGCCTGACGCGCATGGACTTTTTCCAGCCCGTGCCAATGTTCATGGCAGCGGGTGGAAAAAGTCCATGCAGCGGCGCTGTTTGTTTCATGTTAACGATGGCGCAGCTTATAATGAGGCGTTACATTTCGGCTAAATTTTTCAGGAGTAACGACAATGAACTTTGCGGATCGTGATGGTTTAATCTGGTTCGATGGCGAGATGGTGGACTGGCGCGAGGCCAAAGTGCATGTGCTGACCCATACGCTGCATTACGGCATGGGCGTATTTGAAGGCGTGCGCGCCTATCATGCCGATGCCGGCACGGCGATTTTTCGCCTGCAGGCGCATACAGATCGATTGTTCCGTTCTGCAAAAATCATGAATATGGCGATGCCGTTTTCAACAGATGAGATCAACGCAGCGCAACTGGCTGCGGTGCGCGAGAACGGGCTGGATTCGGCCTATTTGCGCCCGATGGTGTTTTACGGTTCCGAAGGCATGGGTCTGCGCGCCGACAATCTCAAAACGCATGTCATTGTAGCGGCGTGGAGCTGGGGCGCCTATCTGGGCGCGGAAGCGCTGGAGCAGGGTATCCGCATTCGCACCTCTTCGTTCACCCGCCACCATGTCAATGTCGCCATGTGCAAGGCCAAGGCCAATGGCAATTATATCAATTCGATGCTGGCTCTGTCCGATGCGTTGCGTGATGGCTATGACGAAGCTCTGTTGCTCGATGTGGACGGGTTCGTGGCCGAGGGCAGCGGCGAGAATTTTTTCATGGTCTATGACGGGGTGATTTATACGCCGGAGTTAACCAGTGCGCTCGATGGCATCACCCGCGCCACGGTGATTGAGCTGGCCAGAGAAGCCGGTTATGAGGTGCGCGAAAAACGCATTACCCGCGATGAGGTCTATGTGGCTGATGAAGCATTTTTTACCGGCACTGCCGCCGAAGTGACGCCGATTCGGGAACTCGATGGTAGAACAATCGGTTGCGGCTCCAGAGGCCCGGTCACGGCGGTATTGCAGAAAAAATATTTTGATGTGGTGCATGGCCGCAGTGAAACCGAAAAGGGCTGGCTGGCCTACATCTGATTGCGTCCAGACCCGCAACTGCGGGTCTGGACGCAATCATGAAAATGCCATGCGCGTTACGTGTATTTAATCGCAATACCCAATAGCACAATAAACACGATAATCAGCCCGATACCCAGGTAGTTCAGGCCATGAAAATCGCCTTCGCCGCCCGGCTTCGGGTTGCGGTTCCAGCTATCGCCGCTGCCATCGTCATCTTCCCGGTTTACCCCCATGGCTGAACTCCTCGCTGTTGCCACATCCATGGGCTCTGGTTTCTTCCTGATGACTATATATAGACCATGATCCTGAAATTGGCAATGATTCGGTGCTGACGTCGGCTCCGTATCCAAGAGACAATTCAAGAGAAACGGGTGTAATCACGCTTTTATCGCGATAGCCTGCGCCGTCTTTTTCAAACAGGAGATATTATGACCATTCGCACCCGTTTCGCCCCGTCGCCCACCGGCATGCTGCATATTGGCGGCGCCCGAACCGCTTTGTTTTCATGGCTCTATGCCCGCCATCATGGCGGCCAGTTTATGCTGCGCATTGAAGATACCGACAGGGAGCGTTCCACTGATGCAGCCACGCAGGTGATCCTTGATGGCCTGAAATGGCTGGGGCTGGACTGGGATGAAGAGCCGGTATTTCAGGCCGCGCGTCAGGCCGAGCATATCCGGGCGGTCGAACAGCTGATTGAAAAGGGCCATGCCTACCGCTGTTATTGCAGCAAGGCAGATTTGGACGGCATGCGCGAGGCGCAGCGCGCTGCCGGCAAAAAGCCGATGTATGATGGCCGTTGCCGCCATCGTGATGACTGCCCGGATGATCAGCCCTATGTGATTCGTTTCCGCTCACCCGATGCCGGCGACAGCATCGTCAATGATCTGGTACTTGGCCCGGTCAGTTTCCCCAATGCCGAACTCGATGATCTGATTCTGCTGCGCACCGACGGCAGTCCGACCTATAATCTGGCCGTGGTGGTGGATGATGCCGCCATGGGCATTACGCATGTGGTGCGCGGCTCCGATCATCTGAACAATACGCCGCGCCAGATTCAGCTGTATCAGGCGCTGGCCCTGCCAATACCGCAGTTTGCCCATATCCCGCTGATTCACGGCCCCGATGGCGCCAAAATGTCCAAGCGGCATGGCGCAGTGGCGATTACCGAATATCGGGAACAGGGTTATTTGCCCGATGCGGTGAATAATTATCTGGCGCGTCTGGGCTGGTCGCACGGCGATGAAGAGGTGTTCAGCCGCGACCAGTTGATTGAGCTGTTCGATCTGACTCAGGTTGGCAAGGCGGCGGCCCGTTTCGATCAGCACAAACTCGACTGGCTCAACGGCCATTATTTACGTCAGGCCAATCCGGCTGACCTGGTCGATGAGGTGACGCGATTCATGGCTGTGGACGTGTCCGACGGCCCTGATCCGGCAGCTGTGATTGCATCATTGCAGGAGCGCTCGAAGAATCTGCTTGATCTGGCCGAAGGGGCGCGTTTCTTTTATCAGGCTCCGACCGAATATCAGGAAAAAGCAGTCAAAAAGAATTTCCGGGATACGACATGGCCGTTGCTGGAGCAGTTTATTGCCGGCATTGAGGCGATGGATGATTTCTCCGGCGAGGCGGCTCACACGCTGATCAGCAGCATCTGCGAGGCGGCAGGGGTTGGCATGGGCAAGCTGGCTCAGCCGATTCGCATTCTCATTTCCGGCGGGCCGGTATCCCCGCCGATTGATCTGACCCTGGGTTTACTGGGCCAGCATGAAACGCTGACCCGGCTCAAGGCCGGCCTTGCTGCATTGCGCAGCTAGTCTCTTACCCGAGCGCATTCGCAGTGCCGGTTGATTACTGCCATTGCAACGGCTCTTCCTGCATGGCGGCGGCCTGTTCCTTGAGACTGAGAAT
>CAZXAI010000142.1:0-4372 GCA_964638265.1 uncultured Zetaproteobacteria bacterium | reverse complement strand
ACAAAACCCAGATGGTTCAGGCGGAATCCGGCCCGCTGCGCCGACGACATGCGCAACAAATCCTGCCCGGCAATGGCAAGCGCCCCTGAATCCGGTCGATCCAACCCGCCGAGCATATTCAGCAGTGTTGTCTTGCCCGATCCGGAGCGACCGGCCAGCACCACATAAGCGCCGCGCTCAATCGACAAATCCACCCCGTCGAGCGCCGCCACCTGTGACTCGCCGCTGTCATAAAACCGGGTCAGCCCGCTCGCCGAAATCAGCATCTCAGTCATTTGGCACTGCCTGAATCCGGCCCGGCCGGAAAGCGCTGGCGCATCTGAAACAGCTTCTCACCCATCAAACATTCCTCCACACCGCACCAATTTGAAATCAAACATCCCCATTTATTGCCCCGGCCTATAAACCACCTCGCATGCCTGTTGAATCATATCACGAAACCGTCGCCGCCAGTATAATGACACTGTCCCGCAACATATCATCGGGCTGTTCCCGCTCCGTGCGTTCAATCGCAAACAATAGGCTATCCAGTGCTTTTTGTAATGGTGTTCAATCAAGTGATTGCATCAAATGTTATCCTCCGTATTTTTCAAAGGGAATTCCAAAGCTATTCGTATTCCTAACGCCCTTGCGCGGTTATTTGCCCTTTGGTGGTAAAAGGTTTTTGACACCTCCGCCTTAGAGCTCTCTCAAAGCACTCGCCGGTTCCAGCCTGGATGCTTTCCAGGCCGGAATCAGGCCGGCAATCATGGCGCCGAATATGGCTGCTCCCAGGATGCGCAGCATGCTGTCGGCCTGCAACAGCGGGTGGATCACCGGATCCATATACATAAACGAAAAGGCAATGGCGAACTGCGATAAATCAATACCATGCTCGCCGTACCACAGCGACAAGCCGCCGCCGAGCATAAAACCAGCCACGCCGCCAAGCAGTACCAGAAGCACTGTTTCCCACATCATCATGGCAAATATCTGCGCAGGCTTCACCCCCAGCGCCCCCATCAGCCCGAACTCGCGCACGCGCTCATGCATGCTCATCAGCATGGTGTTGAGCACCTCGGCCAGCACCACGATGATGACGATAAACAACACAACCCAGGTATAGGCATCGGCAAAATCCGCCCATTGCTGCGCCATCGGGTCGATATCGAACCAGCGCAATACTTCAAACGACGCGCCACCCCCCTGCCCCGCCAGCGTCGTTTTCAGTCTGTTCGCCAGCGGCGTGACCTGCTCAAAACCGCTGGCGCGAATCACGATATCGGTCACCGCATGCCCCAGCCCCAGCCAGTGCTGGGCTGTTTTCAATGGCACAAGCACAATCAGATCATCGATTTCCATGACGCCGGAATGCACCAGTCCGCGCACCCGGAAGACTTCCGATGCAATATCACCGCCGGGCACAGCCGCCATCAGCACCAGCTTGTCGCCAACCCTGACATTCAAACGATCTGCCAGCACATCACCCAGTACCGCCGCCCGTCCATCGCCATCAGGCAACCAGGTGCCGGTGGATACAAAGCTCGCCAGACGACTCATGCGCTGTTCATTGTCCGGTTCAACGCCGTAAATCAATGCGCCCGCATTGGAACCGGCGCTGGAAGCCAGCCCTGAAGCGCGTACCCGACGCGTCATACGGTCAATGCCCGGCATGGTCGAAATGGCTGCCATCAGCGCTATCGGATCTTCGATACGCTGAGACAGAGTGCGACTATCCTCAAAACCGGCAGCATGAATCTGGATATGCCCGGTCATGGTCAGCGCAAAATTGGTTTTGATTTGCTGCATCCAGCCATCGTCCATGGCCGAGAGAAACGTCAGGGCGGCAATACCGATGGCCAGCGCGGCCACCGTCAACATGGTGCGCAACGGGTGCAAGCACAGGTTCCGCCAGCCCAGCTTCAGGTAAATGGCCAGGTTATCCATGATAAACATCTCCACCACCACGCAGCCATCGCGGCTCAACGTCAGCCCCGCCACATGCCCGGCTCGTGAACAGCCATTTGTTTGATGTGCACATATTGATAAATGCTATGCATCGCATGGATTAAATCAATCGAGCACATAAAAATAGATGGGTGACCTTTTCAATGTCTGCCTTACCATGCCGCATGCTTTATTTTGATTCGATTTCGCTTCGGCGTGGCAATAAACTGTTATTCAGCCATGCCAGCATGACAGTTCAGAGCGGCCATAAGGTCGGCATTACCGGCGCCAATGGCTGCGGCAAAACATCGCTATTTGCGCTGGTGCAGGGACAGATTGAGGAGGATGGCGGTAGCTTCCGCATCGAAAAAAACATCACCATTGCCCATGTTGAACAGGAAACCCCCGCTCTGCCTGTGCCGGCTATTGATTATGTGATGCAGGGCGATGCCGAACTCACCGGCCTGCAACAGCAGCTGAAACAAGCTGAAACAGACCATGATGGCATCAGGACAGCCGAACTGCATGATCGCCTGGCCGCCATCAACGGGTACTCCGCTCATGCCCGCGCTGCCCGCCTATTGCACGGGCTCGGATTTGCTGTCGGCTCTGAAAGCAACCCGGTGGCCAGCTTTTCGGGCGGCTGGCGCATGCGCTTAAATCTGGCTCATGCGCTGATGTGCCGCTCCGATTTGCTGCTGCTCGATGAGCCGACCAATCACCTCGATCTGGAAGCCGTCGTGTGGCTGGAAAAGTGGATACAGCACTATCGCGGCGCCATGCTGCTAATCTCGCATGATCGTGATTTCCTCGACCGCTGCGTCAATCGCATAGCTCATATAGAACATGAACAAATAAATCTATATACTGGTAATTATAGTGATTTTGAACGACTTCGTGCCGAAAAACTGGCCTTGCAACAGGTCTCGTTTGAAAAGCAGCAAAAGCAGGTCGCGCACATGACCGGCTTCATCAACCGCTTCAAGGCCAAAGCCACCAAAGCCAGCCAGGCGCAAAGCCGCATCAAGGCGCTGGAGCGCATGCAGATGATTGCGCCGGCCCATGTCGATTCGCCGTTCTCGTTCAGCTTCAAGCACCCCGGTCAGATTCCCAACCCCTTACTCAGGCTCAACCATGCATCCGCCGGTTATGGTGCAACCACCATCCTGCATGATCTCTCTTTGTCGCTACTGCCGGGTGAACGCATCGGCCTGCTCGGCCCCAACGGCGAAGGCAAATCGACATTGATTAAACTGATGGCCGGTGCATTGCTGCCCCAAACAGGTAGCCGGGATGAAGCCAAAGAACTGTCCATTGGCTACTTCGCCCAGCATCAACTGGAACAGTTACACGCAGTACTATCGCCGCTGCAACACATCATGATGCTGGATGAAACGCTGTCCGAAAAAGAGGCGCGCCAGTTCCTCGGCGGTTTTGACTTTCAAGGTGATATGGCATTGGCGCCTGTCGCACCATTTTCAGGCGGCGAAAAAGCGCGTCTGGTGCTGGCCATGATCGTTTATCAGCAACCGAACCTGCTGCTGCTGGATGAGCCGACCAATCACCTCGACCTGGAAATGCGTCACGCCCTGAGTCTGGCCTTGCAGAGCTTTGAAGGCGCCATGGTGCTGGTGTCGCATGACCGTCACCTGCTCAGAACCGTTTGCGATTCGCTGATACTGGTATCCGGCGGCACCATCGCTCCATTCAAGGGCGATCTGGATGAATATACTGCCTGGCTATTGCAACAGCGCAGCGAAGGCGATGATAAGCAAACCAACACGCCTCGCCCGTCCAGAAAAGACGAACGCCGTCAGAAAACAGAACAGCGCAAGGCGCTGCAACCGTTACGCAACAAGGTCAAAAAACTGGAGAGCGAGATGGAAAAACTCCATACACAAAAAATCGACCTGGACGCCCAACTCGCCGACCCTGCTCTCTACCAGGACGCCGTACCGGATAAAGTCAGACAGCTGACGATCAAACAACGCCAGGTGGAACAGGCGCTACAACAGTGCGAGGAAGCATGGGTGGTCGCCAGCGAGGAACTGGAAGATGCCGGGTAAAGCCGCTGCAGATGCGCCCACCGAATGGTTCATTTATCTGATTCGCTGCCGCAACGGCCATCTTTATACCGGCATCAGCACCGATGTAACGCGTCGTTTTACCGAGCATCAGGCTGGCAAGGGTGCCAAATACCTGCGCGGCAAAGGCCCGCTGGAGCTGGTTTTCCAGCAAAAAATCGGCACCCGCTCACAAGCCCTGAAAGCTGAAATCATGGTAAAAAGCATGCCCCGCCCGGCCAAGGAAACGATGATTGGTGACGGAGTATTGCTGTTGTGACCCTGGACACTGCCCGACGATAAAACTAACGCTTGCATTGCCCGAACCATTTCAAACGGAGGTATCCACCATGAAAAAACTCATCGTCATCACCTTTTCCCTG
>CAZXAI010000141.1:0-4423 GCA_964638265.1 uncultured Zetaproteobacteria bacterium | reverse complement strand
ATGCCGAACTGGAATAATTGATACATGCTGTGATACAAACGCAGGCGGCTTTCATTCACGTTGCCGGCTTCTCGTTCATGGCGCATATAGGGGCGCGAGAACATGGCCGTGGTCATGCCGACAAAGGTGGTCAGCGCCACCAGAAACACATTGTAGGCATCCAGATGAAACCAGCCGCCCATGGCATCGACGGCATCATGGCCCACCACCTGCATGGACAACAGCAGGCTGAGGACAAACGTGGCGATGCCGGTGAGGATATTGACCCGCGCCGCCAGTGCCGGGCTACGGATCAGGCCCAGCAACAGACCGCCCAGCAAGGGCGACAGCAGGGTGGCGACAAACAGATTCATGTCGGTCTGTCCTGATTGCGGCTGTCGTCCTGCTCGTCATCCATCAGCGAGGCCTGCATGGCATCGACTTCCAGCGAATCGAAGGTGTTTCTGATCTCGAAGAAGAACACGCCGAAAATCAGCGCGGCAATCAATACATCAAATGCGATGCCGATTTCCACCACCAGCGGCATGCCATTGGTCGCCCCGATAGCAGCGAAAAACAGGGCGTTTTCCAGCGCCAGAAAACCGACCACCTGCGTAATCGCCTTCTTGCGCGTCATCATCATCAGCATGGCCAGCAATACGCAGGCCGTGGCAATGGACATGGTGTTGCGGGTGGCCAGTTCCGAAATCATCTCGATCGGCTGAATGACATGGAATGCGAATAGCGTAATGGCCAGCGCCAGCAGCATGGTCAGCGCCATATTCATCATCGGTTCGACTTCGCGGTGCACATGCAATTGCCGGATCACGCGCCACAGCAGCCACGGCAGCAATATGCCCTTGAGCAGCAAGGTCATCACGGCGGAGATATAGAGTTCATCATGGCCGCTGGACCAGGCGACCAGCGCTGCCGTCACGGATAACAATACGCCCTGCGCCGCAAACCAGTGCAGCACCGATAACATACGATGCTGGGCCAGCAGCGCGAACGAGACCAGCAGCATCAGCGATGCCAGGCCATCAATCAATTGCTGGGTAAAAGAGGCGCTCATGCCGCCACTTCCAGCATGTAATGGGTAATCAGGCCGAGGAAGGCCAGCACAAAAGCGGCGCTGAGAAATTCCGGCACCTCGAACAGGCGCAGCTTGGCCATGCCCGTTTCCATGATCGACAGTAGTATAAACAGGCCGGCCAGTTTTAGCAGCCAGCATAGCAGCGCCAGCAATAGCCCCGTCGCATCGGCCACTGCGGCAATGCCCCAGGGCACAAACAAATCGACCAGCAGGGTGGCGAACAGCACCAGTTTGATTTGCGCGGCCCATTCCATCAGAGCCAGATGGCGACCGGAATATTCCAGGATCATGGCCTCATGAATCATGGTCAGTTCCAGGTGCGTGGTCGGATTATCAATCGGAATACGCCCGTTTTCGGCCACCGCAATCATCACCATCGCCGCCAGCGCGAAGGCCAGCGAGGGCTGCATCATCACCGGCGTATTCAGCGTATGGGTAATCATGGTGGTTAAATTGGTGCTGTGTGCGCCCAGCGATAATACAAATACGCTCATCAGCATGGCCGGCTCGGCCAGGGCGGCAAAGGTCATTTCCCGGCTCGCACCCATGCCGCCGAAGGCCGTGCCGATATCCATGCCGGCCAGAGCCAGAAAGAAACGCGCCAGCGCCAATAGCGCTACCAGTGCAATCACATCAGCCGTCATCGACAAGGGCGTATCGACCAGCAGCGCGGGCACCACGCTGGCGGCCATGATGGTGGCGGTAAACACGATGTAGGGCGCAAAACGGAAAATCCACGAGGCGTGTTCGGCCATCACCACTTGCTTGGCGAAGAGCTTGCGCAAATCACGCCACGGCTGCAACACGCCCGCCCCGCGCCGGTTCTGCAAGCGCGCCTTGCAGGTCGATACAAAGCCGGCGGCCAGCGGCGCAATCAGCACCAGCAGGATGGCTTGTAACAGCTGAACGGCGATGGAACCGAGCTGGCCAGTCAAGAGAACACCGCCAGCAGCAACAGGATGGTCACAAACGTCCAGGTCAGATTGGCGTGTATGCCGTGCTGATGCTGGACGTTCAACCAGCGCGCCATCGACAGCGTCAAGCGGCCAATCGGCTGATACAGATATTGCACCGCCAAATCACCGACATGCACGGCATACTGCACTCTGGTGGTCAATAATTTATGAAAACGGCGTTCGTTATGTGCATGTTCTTCCGGTTGCAACACGCCCCCGAAGATACGGCGTAGCGGCTGGGAAAAACTGGTGGCGTTATATTGCATGCGCGCATGGACATGCGGATTACCGCAACTCCACATCGGGCTGCGTCGAATCACGCGCCCATCGGGGCGCAGCCACCAGAAGGCCAGTCCACCCACCATCAGCATGCCGGCCAGCGCCAGCGGCGCAGAATAAGACGCGTGTTCCACATCAACCGGCGTCAGCCACAACCAGCCATGCGCATGCACGGAGTCCGCCAGCGATGCATGTAGCAGCATCTGCGGCACGGCATCAATCAGCGGAATAAATAATACCGGCAGCACGCCCAGCAACAGGCAGAACAGGGCCGGAATAGCCATGCCGATCTGCATCCAGACATCCACTTCTGTCGCATTGGCAGCCGCTGCGCTGCGCGCATGGCCCAGAAACACCACCCCGAATACTTTGACAAAACAGGCTGCCGCCAAGGCACCGGCCAAAGCCAGCATGGCAGCGGAAAACGGCACCATGGCCATCAATAATGCGCCGCCCATTTGCGGCGCCATCAGGGCGGTTTGAAAGGTCAGCCATTCGGATACAAAGCCGTTAAACGGCGGCAGGGCGGAAATCGAAATGGCCGCGACCAGAAAGAACACGGCAGTCACCGGCATACGGTGAATCAGGCCGCCCATGGCCTCCATATTACGGCTGCCCGTACTGTGCAGCACTGCGCCCGCGCCCATAAACAACAACCCTTTGAACAGAGCGTGATTGATGCTGTGATAGAGCGCGGCAATCAGGCCGAGTGCGGCCAGCGTGGGGTGGCCGAAGTGGGCCAGCAGTATCGCCAAACCGATGCCAATCAGAATAATCCCGATATTTTCTACCGAGTGGTAGGCCAATAACCGTTTCAAATCATGCTGTTGCAGCGCCAGTAATACGCCACCCACCGCCGAGGAAGAACCGGCCGCCAGCACCAGTAGTCCCCACCAGTCCTGAAAATCAGCCGGCCCCATCAAATCCCACACCACCCGGATAAACCCGAATATCGCCACTTTGAGCATAATGCCGCTCATCAGCGCCGATACATTGGAGGGCGCCACCGGATGCGCATCGGGCAACCAGCCATGCAGGGGAATCACCCCGGCCTTGATGCCAAAGCCAAAGCCGGCCAGCAGAAAGGCGGTCGAAGCCCAAAACGGATCAATCGTAGCCGCACGCATGGCAGAAAACTCAAACGAACCGGCCGCCGTATACAGGGTGGCAAACGAGCCCAGAATCAATAGTCCGGCCATATGCGCCATGAGCAGATAGATAAAACCGGCCTTGCGATTTTCCAGCTGCTGGTGTTCATGGGTGACCAGAAAATAGGAGGATACGCTCATCAATTCCCAGCACAGCATAAAGGCCAGCGCATCACCGGCCAACACCACGCCCATCATGCCTAGCGCAAATAACGGCATAAACACCAGCAGTGGCGTGATACGTTCTTCATGGCGCAAATAGCCGTGCGAATAAATCGCGACCGGCAACAGCAATGAACCAATCACCAGCATAAAAAATGCGCCCAGCGCATCGAGTTCGGCGTGTAGCGGCAGCCACGGCAGCCCCAGCGGTAACGTCATCGCGCCGCCACCTGCAATCAGACCGGTAAAACCGGCCGCCATGGCCAGCAGCCCGGCTATAGCCAGCAACACACTCAAGGCCGTGCGCTGCATCGTTTGCCCGCGCAGCAAGATCGGGCTGCATGACGCCAGCAGAGCCGATGCGCAGGCGGCCAGCGCCAGTTGCAGGGAAACCGCTGTCACCGCGAACGCACCATCAGCAATTCGCAGCTTTCTTCAAACGGATTGCACCAGTTATGCGGCTTGCGGGCGTCGTAATACACCGACTGGGTTTCATGCACTTCATACTCGCGCCCGTCATGCTCCAGCACAGCACGCCCGCGCCGGGCCCAGACAAATACCTGCGCACTGCGAATACCATATAAGGCTTCATCGAGTTTGCCGCCCGGTTGCAACAGCACCAGCATCGGCTCGAATCCGGCCGGTCGATGCTGGGCTGTTAGCGGTACAAAACGGCTACCGCCTTTCAGAGGTACAGCAGGACGATCATCCAGCGCAAAGATTTCGACATCGGTATCTTCGACATTATCGAGGAAAAATGAAGCCACGGTCAGATTCAGCCCGTCAGCCAGTTTTTCCAGCGTCGC
>CAZXAI010000140.1:0-4430 GCA_964638265.1 uncultured Zetaproteobacteria bacterium | reverse complement strand
GGCGTTACGCGTAAGCCGTGTGAGCGCAACATGGTTGGGATGCTTTCCTCTGTTGACATGAGCGCATACTTGCATATATTTCTCAAATAGTAAAGATTACTAAAAAAAGGAGCGACGTATGAAATTAATTTCCAGCGGAACAGGCATACTGCTGATGCTGATCTCAGGCATTGTACAGGCCGGTGAACTGCCTGCCGATATTCCCGAAGGCATGGGGGTCTTGCCGAAGTCTGTGCCGATACCGGCCGATAACCCGATGAGTGCGGCGAAAACGGAGTTAGGAAAACAGCTGTATTTTGATCCGGTTCTGTCCAAGAGCGGCCATATTTCGTGCAACTCCTGCCATAATCTGGGTACATGGGGGGTGGATAATCAGGTGCGTTCCATCGGTCATAAATGGCAGCGTGGCGGACGCAATGCGCCGACTTCATTCAATTCCGGATTCTGGTCGACCCAGTTCTGGGACGGGCGCGCGCCGCAACTGGAAGATCAGGCCAAGGGGCCGCCGATGAACCCGGTTGAAATGGCCGATGATTCCGAAGAGCAGTTGATATCGCGTTTGCAGGCGGCCGGCTATGCACCCTTGTTTGATAGGGTATTCGGCAAAAACAGCCTGTCCTTCGATAATATGGCCAAAGCCATCGGCGCATTCGAGCGCACCTTGCTGACGCCGGATGCGCCGTTCGATCTGTATGTGCGTGGTGAAGGTGATATTTCTGCTGCCGCCAAACGTGGCATGCAGAAAGTGGCCGAGGTTGGCTGCACGGCATGCCACAGCGGCCCGTTATTCACCAATAATACCTACCAGCAGTTCAACTATGGCACGGACGACGGACGCAAATCGGTTACCGGCAAGGCCGAAGACGATCACTTTTTCCGTGTTCAGTCCTGGCGTAATGTGGCCATGACGGCGCCGTATTTCCATGACGGCTCGGTGAAAACCCTGTCGCAAGCCGTACGCATCATGGCAACAGTGCAGCTGGATACAAACCTCTCCGATGCCGATGTGGCCGATATTGTCGCATTTCTGGAAACGCTGACGGGCAAGGCGCCGCAGGTAAGGTATCCGGTATTTCCGCGTCCGGCCGGCCATGCGCTGGCCTGGCGCGAGTAGGGGGGGATATGAACCACAATATGATTCAGCAACTGGGGCCGCTGGCCGCATTGGCCGGTACATGGGCCGGCGATCAGGGCGTCGATATATCATGGATTCATAGCAGGGAGACCAAAACAACCTACCGTGAACGCATTGTGTTTGAACCGCTTGGGCCGGTTCGTAACGGGCCGCAGGAATTATACGGGCTGCGTTATGCCATGACGGCGTGGCGAACAGGCGAGGATGATGCCTTTCACGAAGAGCTGGGGTACTGGCTGTGGGATGCGGGCAACAAACAGGTGTTGCGCTGTTTTATGGTGCCGCGCGGGGTGGTGATCAATGCCGGCGGCGATGCTGAAGCGGGCAGCCAAAGCTTCCATCTATCGGCCCAGGCCGGTTCGGAAACCTATGGCATTTTATCGAATCAGTTTCTCGATGCATCGCACAAGACTATGCAATATGAACTGGATGTGAGCATCCACGCCGACGGCCAGTTCAGTTATAAAGAAGACACGCAGTTATGGCTGCCGGTCAAGGATGCGATATTCCACCATACGGATCAGAACAGGCTGGAGCGGGTCGGGTAATGCCCATGGCCCTGTGTTGCCGGTGCGGCAGCATTTATGAATAGTCCGGGTCAACAGCATGAATGAATGGGGCAGCGCCCTGTGGGTTTGGCTATCCGGGCTGATGTTCGCGGTGAGTCACAGTCTGCTGGCCGCGCAGCGCTGCAAGCAATGGGCCTATCGGCGCGGCCTGCGTGAACCGCGTTACCGGCTGCTTTATTCGATTCTGGCGCTGCTGGCGACCGGGGCATGGCTATGGTATGTCCATCATTTGCCCGACTTTCCCTTATATCAGACCGATGGTGTGTTGTACGGCTCGCTGCTTGCGGTGCAAATAATCGGGCTGATTGTGGCGCTGGCCGCCTTTTATCCCATTGACGGACTGGTGTTTCTCGGCTTGCGCCAGGCCGGGCAGGGCAGGGAGCCGTTTGTTGTGCGCGGTATTTATCGCTATATCCGTCATCCCATGTATGCCGGCGCCATGCTCATTTTGCTGGCCATGCCGGCTCAGAGTTGGAACGGTCTGCATGTCGCACTGGTGATATGCCTGTATTTTATCATCGGCAGCCGTTATGAAGAGGCGCGCATGCTGGCCGATCACCCTGACTATGCAGCTTACCGTCTGCGCGTGCCGGCCTTTTTGCCGCGCATCTGATTAGCCGCCGGATAGCGGATAAAACGGACATGCATGCTCCAGATTATACTGGCAGCGCAGGCGGAATTTATCATGGGCCGGTCGGCAGTCCTGATCGCATTTTTCCAGAGCGGTCAACAGCGCAAACAGTTTTTCGACCTTATACGGCTTGGTCAATGAATAACACAGGTGTGATTCAATATTGGCGTCAAAATCGGAGCATGGCGTGCCGGAAATAATCACTGCTTTTTGAAAGGGCAGTGTCTGGCGTACTGTTCTGATCAGCTGAAATCCTGTTTTCCCGGTCATCATATAATCGCTTAGAATGGCGATAGGGGCGACAAAGGCATCGGAGTGAAAGTAATCCAGGTAGGATTCGGCAGAGTCGAATGGCATGGCCTGATAGCCGGCGCTGGCAATGAGTTCTTTCAGTACATCCCGTAATTCCGGGATATCATCAATAATATGAAACATGCTTATGACCTCCTGTAATGAGCCTGCTTCAGCTTATGGTGCATCTATAATATACCATAAGAAGTGAGAGCACAATCAAGTATTGCGTGCTCCAAAAGGCATGCAGCTCGTATGCGGCCGATCTGCACAACAGGCATGAAACGGCGTATTTTATTTTTTGGCTTGTGTCGCAGTCATGCCGGCGCTAGAAAGCTGTCATGCGATGGATGGTCATTTTTCTCCCCTTGTTTCTTATCAACACAATACAGCTGTTTGCCGCCGAATTTGATATTTATCAGTCCGACTACAAGCCCCTGAAGGTCGCCATTGCAATTGATGGCGACGAGGCCGGCAATCGGCAACTGTATCGGGTGATTGAAAATGATCTGGTTTCCAGCCAGTCGTTCCAGGCGATTACTCCGATGGCGTTTATCGCCACAGCCGCAGAGAGCCTGAAAAAACTGGATTACTCCGACTGGCGCATTATCGGCGCGGATATTCTGGCGCTGTGCCGGGTGCGGCCATCCAAAACAGGCGTGCAGGTGGATATTCAGGTGCATGATCCGTTCAGGAACAAGCAGCTGGTATCGCTTACGGTAACCGGGAGCAGGTCAGACCTGCGCACCTTAGCCCACCGGGTGGCCGATCAGATTTATAGCGCGGCGCTGGGTGTTCCGGGTTATTTTACCAGTCATTTGCTGTATGTGAGTAAACGGGGCGATGTATCCGATCTGGTGTATATGGATCAGGATGGCGCCAATCGTCAGACGGTGGGTAAAAATTTCACCTTATTGTTGTCGCCGGACTGGTCGCCGGATGGTCATATGGTCGCCTTGAATACCTATGTCGGCAATCATCCCCGCCTGGAGTTTTTTGATCTGAGCAATGGCAAAAGAACGGCTTTTGGTAATTTCAAGGGTTTGAACAGTACGCCGGAGTTTTCACCCGATGGCAACTATGTCGCTGCCACATTGTCATATAGCGGTAATAGCGAGATTCATATCTACGATATTAAAGCAAACAAGTGGCGGCAGTTTACCCATAACCGGGGTATTGATACCACGCCAACCTGGTCGCCGGATGGTAAATGGATTGCATTTGTCAGCAATCGAAGCGGCAAACCGCAAATCTACCGCAAGGCGGTTTTCGAAGGCCAAGCAACCGGCGGCAAGGCCCAACTGGTCAGTACCCAAGGTACATATAACACTTCGCCTTCGTGGTCGCCCACCGGTGACAGGATTGCTATGATTTCATTGAAAAACTGGTCATTTGCAGTCGCAACCGTGCGGCCGGATGGTTCCGATATTCGTTATCTGGCCAAGGGCAAGCGTACCGAATCGCCAACCTGGTCGCCCAATGGGCAGATGATACTCTATTCTGCCGATGAGCATCATATCCGCCGAATTTATCGGGTGCCCAGCTGGGGTGGCAAGCCGGAACCGATCACATCGGCGGCCATCGACGCCTCTGATCCGGCCTGGTCACGCTGAATAAGCATGAAATTGAGGCAGATGATGGTTGACTGTAAGCGGTCAGGTGTCACTATGCGTCTCAACTAGACGCTCGAAGGGAGACAGACATGAAAACAACACGTTCAACAACAAAAATCATCCTGGTCGCCATGGCATCAGCAGCATTGCTGTTCGCCGGTTGTTCCAAAAAAGTAGAAGTAACCCCGGAT
>CAZXAI010000139.1:0-4497 GCA_964638265.1 uncultured Zetaproteobacteria bacterium | reverse complement strand
GGAAACGCACCTGCATCGTATCACCCGGCGCCAGCTGGGTCACACCGGTAATCAAGCGCCCATCGCGGCCCTGCGCCATGCTGTAGCCGCGTTGCAGTACGCAGGTGGGATCCAGCTCCCTCAGCTTGCCGCGCAATACCAGTAGTTGCTGGCGTTTCGAGCCGATGTGTTGCTGCTGTGCGTTCAACCGGGTTGTGATATTGGTCAGGGCGCGTTGCCGCTGTTGCAATAGCATATACATAGTCTGATGCAGCCGGCTGGTTTCGCTGCTCTGTAACAAACGCTGCTGTTGCAGGCGCTGCACCGGTTGCAACGGCATGAGGCGTTTCTCCAGCTGGCGCAGCGGTGTGCGTATCTGTTTCAGGCGCATATGCGAGGCATGTTCGAGACGCGCATACAGCTGATTTATATGATGGTGGCGGGCATCGGTGCGGCGTTGCCAGATATGGCGTTGACGCTGTAACAGCGAGGTGTACACCCGGCGATGATGTTCGAACTGTTGCCTGAGCGTGTGTTGCAGCGCGGTCAGTTTGGGCAGGCGTTTGCGCAGCTCCTCTCTGGACGGGCAACAGATTTCCGCTGCGTTGGACGGTGTGGCGGCGCGCACATCAGCAGCCAGGTCGGCCAGTGTGGTATCGATTTCATGGCCGATGCCGGAGATGAGCGGGATAGGACAATCGACCACCGCTTTCACCACGCTTTCGGCATTAAAGCACCACAAATCTTCGATACTGCCGCCACCGCGTACGAGCAGGATCACATCGGGCGGCGATGTCAGATCGGTTATTTTTTTAATGGCGGCAGCAATCGATGCCGGTGCGGCCTGTCCCTGTACCAGCGCCGGAGCCAGGGTGAGCTGCAGCCAGGCCGGGCGCGTGTCCAATACTTTTTTGACATCTTCAAAGGCAGCGGCGGTAGCGGATGTGACGATGCCGATATGACGCGGCAGGGCAGGGATGGCCTGTTTGCGCTCGGCATCAAACCAGCCGAGCCCGGCAAAACTGCGTTTGCGGCGTTCAAATTCCGCCGCCAGCTTGCCTGCGCCGGCCGCCTCAACACGGCTGACCACCAGCTGGTAGGCGCCGCGCGGTTCATACAGGCTGATATGTCCGGAAAACACGAAGGCTTCGCCTTCTTCGGGCAGTTGCTGCAGGCGGTTGGCGGTGGAGCGCCAGATCACAGCGGCAATGGCCGCATGCGCATCCTTGATGGTAAAATACAGATGGCCGGACGAGGGGCGGGTGAGGCGGGATACTTCGCCGTTCACTGTCACGCGGGCGAAGCCGATTTCCAGCATCTGTTTGATGCGGGCGGTCAGTTCGGTAACGCTTAACGGCGTCCTGTTTTCATTGCTGGAAGGCCCATCGGCTGGATTGTTATCAATGACCATACGGCAATCATGTCGTATGGGTGGTAGAGGTCAATATAATGTGGTCGGCGTACCTGCAGCAGTCCGGCTTTCTAATTCGAGCGGTTCCGGGTCGTAAGGCATATCCATCAGGTAGGCGATATCAGACAGCGACACATGCGGGTTCAGCAGGGCGATTGACTTCATCACGTTGCGCCAGTCCAGATCACTATCGGCAGTACTTTGATGCATGCTTGTCTCCTGTATTTTGCTGGCGGCAATATATGCAGCCAGTGTGACAAGCCGGTGTCACTGTTATGACATGGCGATGACATGCATGATGCGCAGCCTGAACGTATCTGTACTATTTATTGGATGACATCATTGATGAATTTTAATACACTGTGATATTGGGACTTGGGCCTTTATATGCCACGGCCATGGCTGTTGCATGCGCTCCATGATCATCATTTATCAGATATAACAAGGAGACAGCGTTGAACGCGAACACAACAATAGATCTGGATAGTAAGGAATATTATCTGAATCGGGATTTAAGCATGCTGGAATTTAACCGGCGCGTATTTGAAATGGCCTGCGATACGAATATCCCCCTGCTGGAGCGATTACGTTTTCTGTGCATTTATACATCCAATATGGATGAATACTTCGAGGTGCGGGTGGCTATTCAGAAACATCGTCTGGCTGCCGGCTCGCTGGGCACGGCTGCCGATGGGCTGACAGCGACGGATATTTTACTCCAGGTGCGCGAGCGTGTTGAACACCTGGTGGAAGAGCAATACCGCTTGCTGAATGAGGAGTTATTGCCGGCATTGAAAGACGAAGGCATTCGCATTTTGCGCCGACCGGACTGGAGTGAGGCGCAGGCCGACTGGATTCGCAAGTTTTTCAGGCGTGAACTGTTGCCGGTGCTGACGCCGATAGGTCTGGACATGGCTCACCCGTTCCCCAGGATTTTGAATAAAATCCTCAATTTCATTGTGGCGCTGGAAGGCAAGGATGCCTTTGGTCGTGAATCGGAATATGCCATTGTGCAGGCGCCGCGCTCGCTGTCCCGCGTGATTCGCCTGCCGGCCGATATCGCCGGCTCCGGCCACAGTTATGTGTTTCTGTCCTCGATTATTCACGCCCATGTCGGTGACTTCTTCCCCGGTATGAGCGTGAAAGCCTGTCACCAGTTCCGCATCAGCCGCAATAGCGAACTGATTGTCGATGAGGAAGAAGTGGAGGATCTGAAGCAGGCTGTGGCCGGCGAATTGCTGGAACGGCGATTCAGTGCGCCGGTGCGGCTGGAAGTGTCCAATAAATGCCCGGCCAGGCTGTATAACTTCCTGCTGCATCAGTTCGGGTTGCAGGAGACGGATCTGTACCGTGTCGATGGCCCGGTGAATCTGTATCGTATGGCTGCCGTTTATGATGGCGTCGATCGGCCCGATTTGAAGTTTCCGCCATTTGAGCCCGGCATACCGGCCCGCTTGCAGACGGAAGATCAGGATATGTTCAGTATCATCCGGCAGGGCGATATTTTATTACACCACCCTTATCAGAGTTTTAATCCGGTGGTGGATCTGATCAATCAGGCGGCATCGGATCCGAATGTGCTGGTGATCAAGCAGACCATGTACCGGGTGGTACCGGATTCGCCGATGGTCGATGCCCTGATTCGGGCAGCCCGCGCCAATAAGGAAGTGGTCGCTGTCATTGAGTTGATGGCCCGCTTTAATGAAGAGGACAATATCGCCATGGCCAGCCGTTTATCGGCTGCCGGCGTGCAGGTGGTGTACGGCGTGATGGGTTATAAGACGCATGGCAAGATGCTGATGATCGTGCGCCGCGAAGGCCGGCGTCTGCGCCGTTATGTGCATCTGGGTACGGGCAATTACCATACCTTTACCAGTCGTTTCTATACCGATTTCGGCCTGATTTCCTGTGATCCGGATCTGGGCGAGGATGTGCATAAAATATTCCAGCAACTGACCGGGCTGGGCAAGGCGGTGCGGCTCAAGGCAATGTTGTCCGGGCCGTTTACGCTGCATAAGGGCTTGATCGAGCGTATTGATCGCGAGGCGGAACTGGCCCGCAGCGGCAAGGCTGCGAGAATTCGCGCCAAAATGAACGGGCTGGAAGAGCAGGATATCATCAAGGCGTTATACCGGGCTTCCCAGGCCGGCGTGAAAATTGACCTGGTGGTGCGCGGTATTTGCTGCTTAAGGCCGGGTATTGCAGGCGTGTCGGAGAATATCCGGGTACGCTCGGTGCTGGGGCGTTTTCTGGAGCATTCGCGGGTATTCTGTTTCGATAACGATGGCGATACAGAAGTCTTTTGCGCCAGCGCCGACTGGATGGGGCGTAATCTGCTCAGGCGGGTGGAAACCTGTTTTCCGATTCGCGACAACGCCTTGCGGCGTGATGTGATTGCCCAGGGCCTGTCGCCCTATTTGTCAGATAACTCGACAACGTGGCAACTGAAATCCGATGGCAGCTATCAGCGGGTGAGTTCGCGCGGCCAGGAAAGAAATGCCCAGCTGGCTCTGATGCAGAAGCTCGGCACCTTGCTGGAGTAGGGGACTGATGCGTATTGTATTCGCCGGCACGCCCGGCTTTTCCGTCCCCTGTCTGACCGCCCTGATCGATGCCGATGGCATGGAGGTGGTTGGCGTGGTGTCGCAACCGGATCGCAAGTCCGGGCGCGGTATGAAACTGACCCCGTCTGCAGTCAAGCAGGCAGCGCTGGATGCCGGTATTGATGTGATTACGCCGGAGACGCTGCGCGACAATCCCGGTGCGTTAGCCTGGCTGGAGGCCAAACAGGCCGATGTGCTGGTGGTGGTCGCCTTCGGCATGATCCTGCCCAGATCATGGTTGAACGCGGTCAGGATTGCACCGGTCAATGTACATGCGTCCCTGCTGCCGCGCTGGCGCGGCGCGGCTCCGATTGAGCGCAGCCTGCTGGCCGGCGATCACGAAACCGGCGTATGCATCATGCAGATGGAAGAGGGGCTGGATACCGGCGGTATCTATGCCCGTAGTACGCTGCCGATTACGGATCAAACGACCGGTTCCGAGCTGTGGTTTGCGCTGGCCCCGATGGGCGCTGAGCTGCTCATTGAAACCCTGCCGAAAATCGA
>CAZXAI010000138.1:0-4519 GCA_964638265.1 uncultured Zetaproteobacteria bacterium | reverse complement strand
GCAGTTCAATCACAGCAACGCGATAATCCAGCCGATCCAGTTCCAGCGCCAGCGTAGCTCCGACAGCACCGCCGCCGACAATCACGACATCAAAATCATGTTGCACATCGGAATTCATTCAGCCAGCCCCTTGCCCTGCATTTTCGCCAACCCTTATCGCTTTAATACAGATTGCAAGCAATCGCATCTGAGCAGAACAGGGCAGGAACAGCATCCGGCATCAAGCCTGTTGCGCTTCCAGTATGGCTTGAAACTGATCTGCCGGCACCGGTTTTCCAAACAAGTAACCCTGCCCGTAATCGCAACCCTGCTGACGCAAAAATTCAGCGTCCGTCTCAGACTCGATGCCTTCCGCAACCACCTTGAGATTCAGGCTATGGGCCATATCGATCATGCTCCTGACCAGTATGGCATTTTCCTCGTTAGTATCCACGCCATCTATAAACATCCTGTCGATTTTCAAGCCGTCAAACGGCAATTGTTTCAGATAGCGCATCGACGAGAAACCGGTGCCAAAATCGTCAATCAGAAAATGGATGCCCATCTGCCGCATATGCTCCAGCCTGTCCATGATCGTATCCATCCGTACATTTTCTGTGACTTCAACACTCAGGCGTCCGGCAGGCACATGATGGACTCGCATGGCGGTAGCAAACTGATGCTCCAGATCGGCGTGCATCATCTGGTTTGGCGATACATTCAGAGACACCTGCAGCGTTGTATCCAGTGCCCCGCACCATGCCCCCACCTGCGCGCAAACCGTATCAATCACCCACTCGCCCAGGGGAATCATCAGCCCGGTTTCTTCGGCCACCCGAATAAATTCATCCGGCATCAGCAAGCCTTTTTCCGGATGCTGCCAGCGAATCATGGCTTCGGCATGGGTGATGCGATTGGTCTGCAGATCAATGACCGGCTGATAATGCATCACCATCTGTTGCTCACGAATGGCTATTGCCAGCTGGCGTTCAATCTCGTTACGATATTGCGCCTCTTTATTCATTTGCTGATCAAAAAACAGGTACTGGTTTCGCCCCCGTTCCTTGGCTTTATACATGGCCATATCTGCATGGCTGAGCAATGTATCTATATCATCGCCATCACCGGGAAATACCGCAATACCGGCTGAGGCTGAAATCGTCATTCTGTTGCCATTGAAAAAATATGGCCGGGACAGGGCATCAATCACCTTTTCCGCCACCCGACCGGCATCAGCGACCTGATGAACCACCGGCATCAATACAATAAACTCATCACCGGACAGGCGAATCACGGTATCACTCTTGCGCAGCGCAGTGGTAATGCGCCGGGCCACGTCGATCAGCACGGCATCGCCGGCCGCATGGCCGTAGTGATCATTGATATATTTAAAGCGATCAAGGTCGACGAACATCAACGCCATCGAGCTATGTTCGCGCCGGGCTTGACGCAAGGCGGCCTGGGCGCGATCAATCAGCAGCGCCCGGTTGGGCAGATCGGTCAATTTATCATAATTGGCCTGATGCCAGATGCGTTCCGCATCGGCCTTGCGCCGGGTAATATCGGTAAATACGCCGATATATTCACTGATTTCGCCCTTATCATCACGAATGGCATTGATGGTCAGCCATTCCGGATACACTTCACCGGACTTTTTCCTGTTCCAGATTTCACCTTCCCAGCAATCCCGTTGCGCAATGGATTTCCACATATCCCGGTACAGGGCATCAGTGCTGCGCTCTGAGCGGAGCATGCTGGGATTTTTGCCAACCACCTCTTCAAACGTATAACCGGTAATGGCGGTAAACGCCGGATTGACGGCCAGAATCTCCACATCCGCATTGGTGATCGCAATACCTTCCCGGGTGACATCGAATACTTTTTTGGCCAGCCGTTGCTCGGCCAGCAACAGCTGCTCCCTGAGACGGGTCGCCCGCTCTGCGCCAATACGTTCAACGGTGTCGCGTATGCGGGCCACATGGCTGCCATCGCTCTGCTTGACCAGATAATCTACCGCGCCCGCCTTCATCACCTCGGTCGCAATTTCCTCGCTGCCGACGCCGGTCAGTATGGCTACCGGCGTGTCAATGCCGTTGTCTTTCAGGATATGCAACAGCTGCAATCCATTGAGATTCGGCAAATTATAATCGACAATAGCCAGGTCATAATGGCTACGCTGCAACGCCCTTAAGCCATCTTCAGCGTCATAGGCAACAGCCACGTCAAAACCACACTGACGCTGCAACTGCTTCTGCAACAGACGAGCCAGGGCGGTATCATCCTCGATATACAGCAGATGAGGATGCCTGCCATGTTCAGGCTCGGCGCTGGACGCCGCCGTTATTGATGCAGGCATGCCGCTGCACTTGCCATTCTCTCCGGCTTTCACTGATCCAGACAGCGCCGAATGGCATGGCTCAATGCATGCATGGAAAATGGTTTACTCAATACGGTCACATCCGGCATCTGGGCATTTCCCCGCAATACATTATCACGATCATAGCCGGTGGAGAACATGATCCTGGCCGCCGGGTGCAATGAGCGGATCGCTTCGGCCACTTCTACGCCGCCCATATGCGGCATCACCACATCCAGAATAGACACATCAATGACGCCATTGTGGTTTCGATACATATCAATCGCCTGCACGCCATCTTCAGCCGTGAGCACCTGATAGCCCAGGCTTTCCAGTACAGCGGCAGTGGAATGCAATATATGCCGGTTATCATCGGCCAGCAGGATGCACTCGCCCTGACCGTCCAGCAGCTCTTGCTTCAATACGGTCGAATCACTCGGCAGGCTGGATGCCAGCAAGGGCAGATAGATACGGAATACAGTGCCCTTGCCCCGGCGACTGTCCATCTGAATGACGCCGCCATGCGTCTGAATAGCGCCGATGGACATGGCCAGCCCCAGCCCCGTACCTTTCCCGACGGCCTTGGTGGTGAAAAACGGTTCAAAAATATGTTCCCGGTCGCTCTTCCTGATGCCACAGCCATTGTCCGCCACCGAGATACAGGCATAATCACCAGCCTGCAGTTCAGGATAGCGGTTACAGAAATGATCATCGCTGCTGAAACGCTCCAGACTGATATTAATGCATGGCTCATGCACACCTGCCAGGGCATCTCTGGCATTATTGATCAGATTCATAATAACTTGCTGAAGCAGGCTGATATCCCCGTTTATTTTCATCTCACTATTGGCGATATCATAGTTCAGTTCAATATTTTCCGGCACCGCAACGCGGTGAATCTTGATGATTTCCTTGAGAAACGTGCTGATCGTCACCGGCTTCATATCCGTCATGGATTTGTGCGCGAAGGTCAACAACTGCTGAATCATGCCACCTGCATGTGCACACAGCTCTTCTACGGTAGTGATTTTATTCACTGCTTCGGGGATGGCCGCAGCCTGTTTCTTGGCCAGATACAGATTGCCGGCAATGGCGGCCAGCGTGTTATTGAAATCGTGTGCAATGCCGCCAACCAGTGTACCGATTGCATCGAGTTTTTGCGCCTGGTTAAATTCCGACAATAGCGTTTCATATTCGCTCATATCTTTCAGGCTGACCAGATATCGTTCAATCGCCCCATCTGCGCCGAGAATAGGCGATGCCGCGATCATGGCCGGAAATCGCCCGCCATCTTTTCGCTGTTCGACTATCTTCCGGTCAAACACCGGCGTTGCAATAATTTGCCGCCATATTTCATGCCCCAGCGGCCATGACCTGTCCGAACCGCCGAGCGGACTACAACCGATAATGTCCTGCACGGCATATCCGGTGATGGTTTCCAATGCATCATTGGCATAGGTCGCCACACCGTGCACATCAAACATGATGACGGCATCACGGGACTGACTGAGCGCTGCAGACAACGATCTGATTTCCCGATCCTGCGCCTGCTGTTTGCTTTTCAGGCGCTGAAATTCCACCAGTCGTCCAATGCGTCCGGCCAGCTTGTCGAGATAGGCGCCGGCGGCATCTTTAACGATATAATCCATGGCATGGTATTTCATCGCCTCAACAGCAACGGACTCATCGCCAGCGCCGGTCACCATGATCGCGACAACAGAGGGATATTGTCGCGCAATGAGTTTGAGTACATCCAGTCCATTCATGTCCGGCAATACATAATCGACCATCACCACATCCGGCATCTGCGCGGCCAGCGCCTGCATGCCATCCTCGCCACTGACCGCCGTGGTCACAGAAAAACCCGTCAGGCGTTGCAGCCGCCGCTGAGCCAGCCTGGCCAGGCCCGCATCATCTTCAATATAGAGGATATGAATAGCCTGCGCCGCTGGCATGGATGAAATGTTCATAACAGGGTTTAAACTAGCATCATTGACGCCTGTTTCAAGTTCGCATCATCAATGCTATAGTCACATCATCATATACCCCGGAGTAAGGTGAATGTTATGAAATCGCATGTTTCGCATACGCTATGGCTCGGAGCCATGCTGGCGCTGGCTATATTGTGCGGCGCCTTGCTCAGCGCCTGCCAGAACGATGACGATAAACCCATTAACATCGGCA
>CAZXAI010000137.1:0-4567 GCA_964638265.1 uncultured Zetaproteobacteria bacterium | reverse complement strand
GAATATCACGCGGCAACTGATTCAGAAAAGCCTGAATCGCCGCATTGCTGTGCAGCGTACCGGTCGGATTGTTCGGGTTGGCGATACACACTACTTTCGTTTGCGCCGTCACCGCCGCCGCCATGGCGTCCAGATCATGCGATAAACCGTCCGGTTCAGGCACGGCCACGCCGGTCGCGCCGGCGGCCTGTGCGGCCAGCGCATAGACGATAAAACCGCGCTGCGCATAGACTACTTCATCGCCAGCCCCGGCAAAGGTACGAATCAATAATTCCAGCACTTCGTTGGAGCCATTGCCGATCAAAATCCGGTCTGTATCGACCTGATGAAATTCAGACAGTGTGTCTTTTAAAGCCGTAGCATCGCCATCCGGATATCGGTGCGCTTGGCTGGCCGCAGTCTGTATGGCCGCAATCGCTTTCGGCGCAGGCCCGTACGGATTTTCATTGGAGGCCAGTTTGATGGCGCGGCTTAAACCCTTTTCGCGCAGCAGCGTTTCCACCGGTTTGCCCGGAATATATGGGTACAAGCCACCCGTTTGCGCCACCGCCCGCGCCATCCAGTCAATTGTTTTCATCATTATTCAACCCCGAGTTTAGCCACAGATGAACACGGATGAACACAGATTTTGTGGCATTCCAAGCGCTATGTATGGTTTTGCCTTTACTCTGCGCAACTCTGCGTACTCTGCGGTGAAATGTTTTTGACGTTAAGATCTTATAGCGGTCTGGATACCGGATAGGAGCCCAGTACCTTGATAAAACCGCCCGGTTTGGACTGAATCTCGGCAATGGCTTCAGCCACGCCGGCGTCATCCCGATGCCCCTGCACATCGGCGAAAAAGACATATTCCCACAGCTTTTTCTTCGATGGCCGCGATTCGATGCGCGTCAGCCCGATGCCCCTGTCCGCGAAGGATGTGATCAGCGTATGCAGCGCACCCGGTTCATCCTTGATCGACATGACCAATGATGTCTTGTCTTCACCCGAAGCCGGTGAATCATGCTGGCCAATGACAAAGAAGCGGGTGGTATTATCGTGGAAATCTTCGATATTACGCTGCACCAGCGGCAGGCCGGACTGATCGACAATCGAGTACGGGCCAATGACGGCGCACTTCCGCCAGTCCAGTGCGCCGCTGTCGCGTTCTTTGGCTTCATCAACCATGCGGGCGGCGCGAATGGTCGATGAAGCATCCATCAACTGGGCATTGGGCAGGTGCGCCGCCAGCCAGTTGCGGCATTGCCCCAGCGGTTGCGGATGCGAAATCACCACCTCTACATCATCGAGACTCTCCGCATAGGTAAACAAATGATGGTGAATCGACAGCTGAATTTCAGCACAGATGAAAATATCGCGTTCCATATCGGCGAACAGGTCGAGTGTTGGCGTCACCGCGCCTTCAAAGGCATTTTCTACCGGCACCACGCCGTAAGTGGCGCGACCGGACTCGACTTCGTCAAATACCATTTCCAGCGAGCCGCAGGCCAGATAGGTAGGGGTGGCGCCGAACTGGCGGCTGGCAGCGGTATGGCTGAAGGTGCCGGCAGGGCCCAGATAGGCGATGCTCATCGGATGTTCCAGGGCCAGACAGGCACCGATAATTTCGCGATAGATGCCGTGAATGGCTTCATCTGGGATTTTGGTCTGGTGTTCGGAAGCCGCCGCCTCGGCATTGCGCGCCAGCATGCGGCGAATAATTGAGGCTTCCCGGCTGGGTACATAAAACGGCGCATTACCCCGATCCTGCTTGCATTCGCCCACCTCTGATGCCAGCCGGGCGCGCTTGCGGATCAGCTTCAGCATGTCATCGTCCACCGCATCAATTGCAGTTCTGAGTTTATTGAGTGTCGCTTCCAGATCAGCCATGCCAGCACGCTATCAGCAGCGTAAGCGTCAATCCATACCGTTGCTTTTTCACCCCGTTACGGCGCATGGCGTGAGGCTTGTCCGGCTTCGGTCAGGATGTTTGAAAAGACCTCTTGAAAGCGGCTGATTGACTGCCTATATAGTCGGTGTCGGAAGTGATTACCGGCGTATTATCAATCATTTAGGAGGTGTATTATGACTTTGACAAGATGGACGCCATGGCAGGAACTGGAAACGATGAACCGTCAGCTCAGCCACCTGCTGGACGATAGTCCTTTCAGCGCAGCCAGCGAGACAGGCCAGTGGGCGCCGAAGGTGGATATTCGTGAAACCGATGATGCGCTGCTGGTTCAGGCTGAACTGCCTGGCATCGATAAAAAAGATGTTCACCTGGAAGTGAAAGATGGCGTACTGACGCTGTCCGGCGAGCGCAGCTATGAGAAAGATGTGAAGGAGGAAAATGTCCACCGCATCGAACGCGCTTATGGCAGCTTCTCCCGCAGCTTCAGCTTGCCCAGCAATGTGGATGCGAATAAGGTGAACGCCAGCATGAAAGACGGCGTGCTGGAGGTGCGTTTGCCCAAACGCGAAAGCGCCAAACCCAAGGCCATTGCGATTCATTAAGAATGGTTCCAGCCGATTGCTTGCAATCGATTGGTTTCAAATAATTTTATCCAAACGGTTTAACCCGAACCGTAGCTGGTGGGGCTGCACGATGTAGCCCCGCCATATTATTGAGAGGTCGCCATGTCATCGCTGCATCAGTCACACAAACAACGTAACCGTTTCCATACTGTCGCGCTGATGTCCGGCATGTTATTGCTGTTGCTGTTATTGTGTCTCAGCCTGTTCGGTAGCGACGGGCTGCTGTTGGTGCTGTTGGCTTTCGGCTTGCTGGCGCTGTTCACGCCGCGTGCCTCGGCCTGGCTGACATTGCGTCTGCATCGTGCGCGCCAACTGTCCTTTGATGCTGCGCCGAATCTCTACCGTATCGTGGAACAATTGAGCCGGCGAGCCGGGCTGGCACAGCATCCGCTGCTGTTTTATGTCCCTTCTGCCACTCCGAATGCGTTTGCCATGCTGGAGGGTGATCAAGCGCTGATTGCGGTTACCGACGGGCTGTTGAATCGCTTGAATCAGGCTGAACTCACGGCAGTGCTGGCGCATGAAATCAGTCATATTCGTAACGGCGATCTGAGCGTGATGATGGTGGCCGATCTGCTCAACCGGCTGACCTCCAGCCTGTCCAGCGTCGGCTGGCTGATGCTGGTGCTGTTCCTGCCTGTCTGGCTGTTGACGGATGTGATGCTGCCATGGCTGGCCATTGTATTACTGATGCTGGCGCCGCTGGCATCCACGCTGTTGCAGCTGGCGCTGTCGCGTACGCGGGAATTTGATGCCGATCTGGATGCCGCCGAGCTGACCGGCGACCCCGCCACCCTGGCTGCTGCACTGATGAAAATCGAACAGAGCCATGACAAATGGTGGTTGCTGCTGCTGCCATCGCGCCATCAGGAAAACCCGGCATGGACGCGCACCCACCCCTCCACGGCGGAGCGTGTACGCCGTTTACGCGCACTGGCGGCCGAGCAATATCGCCATCATGAGCACAGCAGCACCGGCTTTATATCTCCCGGCTCGCTGTGGATGGTGCCGGTTCATCGACCCGGCATCTGGTAGAGATGCCCGGACAACGACAAAAAATCGGCCTGGCGCTGGGCAGCGGTTCAGCCCGGGGCTGGGCGCATATCGGCGTGATCCATGCGCTGTCCAGACTGGGCATCCGACCGAATATGGTCTGTGGCAGTTCCATCGGCGCGCTGGTCGGTGCATCGCTGGCCTGCGGGCAAATGGATACGCTGGAAGCATGGCTGCGTGACCTGGGTATTCGCGATATTATTAAGCTGATTGATCTGTCGCTGACCGGCGGCGGCCTGATTCAGGGCAACAAGCTGGCGCAGGCCTTCTGTCATTTTGTCGATGATGTCGATATTGAAAGACTGGAGCTCGATTATGGCGCAGTGGCCACCGATGTGGAGGCGGGCAGGGAGATCTGGTTCCGCTCCGGTTCGCTGCTGGATGCGGTGCGCGCCTCCATTGCTATCCCGGGCATGTTTCCGGCGGTGCAACATCAGGGGCGCTGGCTGGTTGATGGCGGTCTGGTCAATCCGGTGCCGGTATCGCTGTGTCGCGCCATGGGGGCGGATATCGTGATTGCGGTGAATCTGAACAGCGCCCTGCCGGCCAGCCGGGCGCGCGCCGCTGAGCGAAAGAGCCGGCTGGCACTGAGTCTGCCGCAACACGAGTTGATTGATAAAATCGCCGATACGCTGGCGCCGATCCGGGAACGCATGGAAACCATGCTGCCGCTCGATAATGGGGCGGATCGTACGCCCGGTATGTTCGAGACCATGAATGCATCCATCGATATCATGCAGGATCGGATCACCAAAAGCCGTCTGGCCGGCGATCCGCCGGATATCCTGATCAGTCCGCACCTGGCTCATATGGGGTGGCTGGAATTCGACCGTGCTGAAGAGGCGATCAGGGAGGGCAAGCAGGCGGTGAAGCGCGCCCTGTCCGCCGGAGCGTTTCATGCGCTGCTGCCGGCCAGCCGGACGGGCTGTGAATCTGATGAACCGGATTAACATGAAACAAACAACGCGCCTGCATGACTTTTTCCACCCCGTGGTACTGT
>CAZXAI010000136.1:0-4575 GCA_964638265.1 uncultured Zetaproteobacteria bacterium | reverse complement strand
CGCACGCTGTTCCGCCATCAAGCGCAATCATGCAGGACAGATGCTGCTCATCCATCTGCGTCAACACCGTATCCAACGGCGTATCCGGTGCCGCACTCACCACCTGGCAACTCATGACACCACGAACCGGTTTCACGCGCAGGAAATCATCAAATTCGGCAGCCTTGAGCATATCGCTAAAGGTCAGAATGCCTTTGAGCCGGCCATCGGCGTGTACAACCACCAGGTGTCTGACCTGATATTCCAGCAATATATCAAAAGCATCGTAAATGCTCTGATCTTTCTCGATTGAAATGACCGGGGCGGACAAAAAGTCTGATATGCACGTGTGCTCCGGATCAATGTGCAGGTGCGCAATCTGAACCAGATCTGCTTCGGTCAGGATACCGACCGGCTTGTCCGACTCGACAGCCACCAGACAGGATATACGATGCTCACTCATCAAACCGGCTGCTTCGGCCAGCATAATATCCGGAGATATCGTCCGTACTGTACGCGTCAATACATCATTGATCGTCAAGCTCATTCAGGCGCACCTCCATGGAACAGAGCAACAGGCTTAAATCATGTATAACTGATAGAGCTTAAAGCATTAAGCAGTATGATGCAAGTGCGCCAGATTCTTGCCCAGACCGACCACAGCAGCGGGAATCACCAGCAGATTCAGCAGCGGCACCATCAGAAGCAGCATCGCCAGCCCGGCAAAACCGAAATAAAACCACCGCCGTTCATACAGCTTCTGTTTGCGCGTATTGAAATCCCATCCCCGTCGGGAAGCCGCTGTATCCATGAGTTCGTAACTGAGGAAGCGAACCGCGCCATAAGTCCAGATCGCTGTTGCCAGTGGCGGCAACCAGAAAAACAGCAATGCCGCCCCGCCCCACAACAGCAGACCAAACAGGGGGCGTATCGAATTACTCAGGCTGTGCAGCACCAGCGGCAACCAGCCGGATGATGGCTGCGCCACATCGTGGCCGCATAACCTATCGGTTCGTACGGCCAGTTCATCCAGCCAGGGAGCGGATACCGCCGAGCCGAACATGACAAAACTCACAACACCGCAAATCATCGCCAGCACCACAGCCAGGGCTTCCGCCAGCCATGACAACAGCTGCCAGTACCACGCATCGCCGGCAGGAATCCATAACGCAGTCACATAATCGACCAGCCAGAATGTAGCTGAAGCAAGCACCAGCATCAGCACCAGCAATAAAGCCAGCATGCGCCATAATATAGCACGCAACTCGGCTCGCCCGAGCAGCAAACGCAAGCCGTCGAGCAGCGCCAGCGCCCCGCCGATCACGGGTTCAGCTCCAAATCCTGCACAATCAACCGGGCCGCCACCACATCATCTGCCGCCACCAGCACGCGCGCATCCATCACTGTCGGCAACGGCATCAGCGCATTCATGCCGGCATTCTCGATGTGAAATACAATGTTTTTTGATGCCAGCACATCACTCAGGATTTGCAGACTGACAGGGTCGGATATTCTTATTAACTCGATCATGCGCAGCAGCCTAGACAATAGTCAACGTCTTTTCACCACAGAGGAAACCAGGGCAGTGATATGGCAACGGCCTGCCCCGCTTTGAATGTCTTTGACTTTCCTCTGTGTCCTCTGTGGTGAAAAAAATATTTTCTGTTATCAAGCATCCTTGACAGACAACCAGCATGCACGACGATTGCGGCATGTCCAAACATACTGCCGAAGCCACTACCCTCCCCGTCTCCATCGAAACCCTGCAATCCGTCCTCTCTCACATGCTGCCGGCGGACGCCGATGACGGCGATCTGTACCTGGAGCACTCCTGTTCCGAATCGCTGGCGCTGGAAGAAGGGCGCGTCAAACACGTATCCGCCTCCACCCATCAGGGCATGGGCGCACGCGTCATCAAGGGGGAATCCGCCGGTCACGCCTTTACCGACCGGCTCGATGCCAGCGCCCTGCTGGAAGCCGGCAAATCAGCCCGCGCCATTGCCGAGAGCGGCAGCAATCATGCACCGGTTGCGATTCACAATGTAGCCACGCCAAACCTGTATCAGGCCGTCAATCCGGCTGAGTCGGTGAATTTCAGCCAGCGCAAGACATTGCTGGAAGAGCTCGATACGCTGGCTCGCAGCATCGACCCGCGCGTCAAACAGGTGTTTGCCAATGTCTCCTCCTCGTTTTCCGATATTCATATCATCCGCATGGATGGCGCTGCCATACACGATGCCCGTCCGCTGGTGCGGCTCAATGTATCGGTCGTGGTGGAGCAAAATGGCAAGCGCGAAACCGGTTCGGCTGGCGGCGGCGGCCGTTTCAGCCTTGACCGCCTGAGCGCAGGCGATGAAGCCAAACGACTGGTGCGTGAAGCCGTGCGTCTGGCTCTGCTCAATCTCGATGCCCACGATACGCCGGCCGGCGCCATGCCGGTGGTGCTGGGGCCGGGCTGGCCGGGTATTTTATTGCATGAAGCCATCGGCCACGGTCTGGAGGGTGATTTCAACCGCAAGGGCACTTCCGTGTTTGCCGACAAAATGGGCAAACAGGTCGCGGCCAAGGGTATTACGGTCGTTGATGACGGCACCATTCGCGAGCGCCGTGGTTCTCTGAACATCGATGATGAAGGCACGCAAACCAACCGCACCGTACTGATTGAAGACGGTATCCTGACGGGCTTTCTGATGGATAAACAGAATGCGCGTTTGATGGGCATGCAACCGACCGGTAACGGCCGGCGCGAATCCTATGCCCACCCGGTGCTGCCGCGCATGACCAACACCTTTATGCTGGCCGGCAACGACAACCCGGATGATATCATCGCCTCGCTGGATACGGGTATTTACGCCGTTAATTTCGGCGGCGGTCAGGTCGATATCACTTCGGGTAAATTCGTATTTACCACATCCGAAGCCTATTATGTGGAGAACGGCAAAATTCAGTATCCGGTCAAGGGCGCGACCCTGATTGGTTCCGGCCATGAGGTGCTGCAAAAGGTGTCGATGATCGGCAATAACCTGCAACTCGATCCGGGCGTCGGCACCTGCGGCAAGGGCGGCCAGTCGGTGCCGGTCGGCGTGGGGCTGCCGACGATTCGTATTGATGAACTCACGGTGGGAGGCACCGAAACATGAACCAGTCCAGCGATAACATATCGGCTCAAACCATGTCAGAGCGTGCTTCCCGCCTGATTGAGGCGGCCCGCACATCCGGTGCCATCTATGCCGATGCGCTGGCCATCTGCGATACCGGCGATTCGATCAGCATCCGCAATGGCCAGGTCGAATCGGTCGAACGTGAAGATGCGCAGGGGCTCGGTTTACGCGCCTTTGTCGAAACCCCGAACGGCTTGGCCTTCGCCACCGCCTCATCATCCGATGTATCAGAAAGCGGATTGAACAAGCTGGCCGAACAGGTCATCGCCATGGCCCGCATTTCCGAGCCGGATCCCGATGCCGTACCCCCGGTCGGCGCCAACCACCCGGGCGCGGACGAGCTATATGCCTGGCAACAGCGCCATGACTGTAACGATTCCGGCTGGAATCTGGAGCAGGCCAAAGCAGCGGCCATGCAATGTGAAGATATCGCCCGCCATTATTCCGCCGATATCAGCAACAGCGAAGGCGCCGACGCCGGATTCGGCAATACCCGCGTCGCTTACGCCTCCAGTGACGGCTTTGCCGCCGAATATGCCAAAGCCTCGGCCTCGCTGAGCGTATCGGTCATCGCCGGCAATGGCGACGATATGCAACGCGATTATGCCTGGCACCGTGCCTTTCAGGCGGCTGATTTGCATTCACCTCAACACATCGCAGCAGAAGCCGCCAGCCGCGCTATTGCCCGGTTACATCCCGGCAGCATGGACAGCGGCGAAACCACCGTCATCTTTGAACCGCGCACCGCCACCTCCCTGCTCGGCCATTTAATCGGCGCCGTCAACGGACGCGCCGTATTGCAGCAACGCTCATTCCTGAGCGATAGTCTGGGCCAGTCGATATTTCCCGACTTCGTCCAGATTGAAGATAACCCCGACCATCCCGACGGCATGGGCAACCGTTTATTCGACGGTGAAGGCACACGCTGCTCGCGTCACTGCATTATTGAACAGGGGCGGCTGAACACATTCCTGGCCGACCGTTATGTCGCCAGACGACTGGGGCAGCCGGAAACCGGCAGCGCCTCACGCGGCCTGACCGGCGATATCGGCATTGGCTCCTCCAATCTGATCTGGCAGGCCGGCGAAAAAACACAGCAGGACATGCTGCGCGAAATCGGCAACGGCCTGCTGGTCACCGAATTAATCGGCTTCGGCGTCAATGGCGTGACTGGCGATTATTCACGAGGCGCGGGCGGTTTCCTGATTGAAAACGGGGCAATCAGCCGACCGGTTTCCGGCATCACCATCGCCGGCAATCTGAAAGACATGTTCGCCAACATCCGCATGGTCGGCTCTGATCTGCACTGGTTCGGCTCCACCGCCGTACCATCGGTCGCCATTGCCGGCATGACCGTCGCCGGACAATAGTTCACCACCCAGGACAGCCATAACCACCGCTGTTTTTCGCGGCCTGAACCATTCCCCTGCAAACA
>CAZXAI010000135.1:0-4575 GCA_964638265.1 uncultured Zetaproteobacteria bacterium | reverse complement strand
TTCGCCATTAAAAAACCTCCAGCCTCTGCAAACAGCGCACCACTTCCACCGCCGTTAATGCTGCTTCCTCGCCCTTGTGTCCGTGCGCGCCGCCAACACGCTGCAAAGCCTGTTCATGCGTATCCAGCGTCAGCACGCCGTTGCCCACGCCGACATCACCACGCTGAGCGACTTTTCCAATCGCATCCATCGCGCCCTGACAGACATAATCGAAATGCGCCGTATCGCCGCGAATCACGCAACCTAAGCAGACAATCGCATCAAAGCGGCCGCTATCGGCCATGTTCGCTGCAATCGTGCCAATCTCGAATGCGCCCGGCACATGCACAATGGTGATATTCTCATCACTGCCGCCGTGTTCTTTCAGGGCGGACACCGCGCCGGCCAGCAGCGCCTCGGTAATCTCTGCATTAAACCGGCTGACAATGATGCCGACTCTCAAACCGGTTGCATCGACATTGCCCGCCAGATGCGGTGCGTCCAGACTCATGCCTGTTCCCCTTTGACGTTTAACATATGCCCCATTTTATCCCGCTTGGCGGTCAGATAGGCAATATTATCCTCATGTGCGCCGACCTGCAGCTGCACGCGCTCGCTTACCTCCAGACCATAGCCGTCAAGCGCAATGATTTTCTTCGGATTATTGGTCAGCAGTTTCAAACGGCGCAGACCCAGATCACGCAAAATCTGCGCCCCGATACCATAATCACGCAAATCTGCCTTGAAACCCAGCTGTTTATTGGCCTCAACCGTATCATGGCCGGCATCCTGCAAATTATAGGCTTTCAATTTATTGAGCAGGCCGATACCGCGCCCTTCCTGGCGGAGATAGAGAATCACGCCCTCGCCCGCCTCGGCCACCTGCCGCATGGCGGCATGCAATTGCGAACCGCAATCGCAGCGCCGCGAGGTGAATACATCGCCGGTCAAACATTCAGAATGCACCCGCACCAGACACGGACGCTCCGCTTCCGGCTCGCCCATCACCAGCGCCACGTGTTCCGCCTGGTCCACCGCGTTGGTGTAGCCAATCAGGCGGAATTCACCGAACTCGGTCGGCATGCGCACTTCCACTTCGCGTTTGACCAGCGAATCATGTTTCAGGCGATGGCGAATCACATCGGCAATCGTGCCCACTTTCAGACCATGTTTTTTGGCGAATACTTTCAGCTCCGGCATGCGCGCCATGGTGCCGTCTTCATTCATAATCTCACAGATCACGCCAGCCGGTTTCAGGCCGGCCAGACGCGCCAGATCTATACCGGCTTCGGTATGTCCGGCCCGCACCAGCAGGCCGCCATCGCGCCCGACCAGCGGAAACACATGACCCGGCGTATGAATATCCGCCGGTCTCACATCTTCCTGAATCGCCGTGCGAATCGTATGAGCCCGGTCAAAGGCCGAAATGCCGGTGGTGACTCCTTCGGCGGCTTCAATCGAAATAGTAAAATTGGTTTTGAACTTGGAATTGGTATTGGCCACCATCAAGGGCAGTTCCAGCTGATCGGTCTGCTCCTGGGTCATAGCCAGACAAATCAGACCGCGTCCGTGCGTGGCCATGAAATTGATCGCTTCCGGCGTCACCCACTCCGCCGCCATAATCAGATCGCCCTCATTCTCGCGATCTTCATCATCGGCCAGAATAATCATGCGTCCGGCTCTCAGCTCTTCAATCAGTTCTTCGGTGGTTGCGAGGCTCATGCTTTCTCCGTTGCAAACTGCATCAGCCGTTCTACATAGCGGCCATACATATCGGTTTCAATATTCACGGTTGCGCCTGCTGTGAGCGCGCCCAGATTGGTGCGGGACAAGGTATGCGGGATCAGGTTAACGGTAAAGTCATTCCTGCCGGCGCGGTTCACCGTCAGGCTGACGCCGTTGATGCAGACAGAGCCCTTGACCACCACATAGCGGGCCAGCGCATCGGCAAGCTCAAACGTAAACACGCGGTGCTCTCCCACCGCCCGCACCGACTGCACCAGCCCGGTTCCATCGACATGGCCGGTCACCATATGCCCGCCCAGCGCATCGCCTACGCACAGGGCCGGCTCCAGATTAACCGCATCGCCTTGCCGGGCATCGGCAAAGGTTGTCAGGCCCAGTGTTTCGGATGACAGGGTAGCGGCAAAACTGCTCGCAGACGGAAATTTTGTAATGGTCAGACAGCAGCCGTTGCAGGCCACCGAATCGCCAATATGCCAGTTTTTCATATCCAGCGCCGTCTCAAACACCATATGCGCCTGTTCTGACTCGTGTTGAATTTGGCTGATTGAACCCACATCCTGTATGATTCCTGTGAACATGGCGCGAACACTACCTGCAAGGCTATTCATTTACAGTACAAACAGCGCTATAGTTGACTGATGGCTCACTCGATCGATGGCATCGCCTTTCACAACGCCACCCCCGGCACGCTCGGCGTGGAGATGGAATGGATGTGCGTGGATGCCTGCTCCGGCGCTCAGATCCCTGCCGCGCCGGATACGCTGGCCAGCATCGGGGAGACGCCGCGCATCAAGCCGGAGCTGTTCACCTCGATTATAGAAATCAATACCGATATCCACACCAACACCCCTGCCGCCATCGAACAACTGCGCGATTTATATGCCCGGGTTGAGCATGTGCTATCGGCTCGTAGCGCCGCCCTGCTGGCCTCATCGACCCATCCGTTTTCGCACTGGCGCGATCAGCAGGTCAGCGATGACCCGCGTTACGCCCGTCTGCTGGCGCGTTTATGCTGGGTGGCGCGCCGTTTCAATATCTGCGGCATCCACGCCCATATCGGCATGCCCGACGGCGACAGCTGTATTCGCGCCCTCAATCACCTGTTGCCGGTCATGCCGGTGTTTCTGGCCATTTCGGCCAATTCACCCTACTGGCACGGCGAATCGACCGGCCTGATGTCCAGCCGCATCAAGGTGTTTGAGGGTTTGAGTCAGGGCGGCATGCCGTTCTATTTCCGGGACTGGCAGGATTTCGAGCATTGCGCCGCCCGTTTAATGGCCACCGGCAGTATTGATTCGGTGCGCGATATCTGGTGGGAAATGCGTCCGCACCCCGATTTCGGCACGCTGGAAATCAGAATCGGGGATATGCCGGGTACATGCGACGATGCAGCCGCCTATATCGCCTATGTGCGCGCCGAAGCCATGGCCGCCATAACAACGGAAAAACGCCCCAAGGTGCACCCCTCGCTGATTCGCGAAAATCGCTGGCGCGCCTGCCGCTATGGCATACACGCCACCATGATCGACCCGTTCACCGAAAAACTGATCCCGGTGATGGACTGGCTGGAACACCGCCTGGATAAGCTGGCCGAAACAGGCGGGGATGGCGATGAACTGGCCCTGGTCGCCAGCCGCATTCCGCACTGGCGCGCATGTGGCGGCGGCGCGGATATGCAGCGCAATATCTATCAACAAACAGGAGACTTTGCAGCTATGGTAAAAGCAATGCGCCAACAGGACGGGTGGCGGCGATGAGTCCGAATCCAGAATCATTGAGCCCCGAACAGCTGAAACAGGCCGTCGATGCCGTCATGCCGGATATCATCAGCATACGCCGCGCATTGCACCAGCAGCCCGAACTCTCCGGACAGGAGGAGCAAACGGCCAAACGCGTTGCCGAGCGCTGCCGCGAACTGGGCTTAAGCGTCCGCGAACACATCGGCGGCTATGGCGTGCTGGCCTGCCTGCAACCAGATGAGCCGAAAACAGACGACGATCTGCCATGGCTGGCATTTCGCGCCGATATGGACGCGCTGCCCATTGCCGATGCCAAAGCGCGTTCCTATGCCTCGCGCATGGATGAAATATCGCATAGCTGCGGCCACGATGCGCACACCGCCATTCTGCTTGGCGTGGTGCGCGTGCTGTGCCGGTTCAGGGACAGGCTGAAACACAATATCGCCTTTATTTTCCAGCCGGCTGAAGAAACCTGCCAGGGCGCATCGGCCATGCTGCGCGATCAGCTGTTTGCCGATTTCACACCGGCACAGATTTACGCCCTGCATGTCTACCCGTATCTGCCGGCCGGTTCGATTGGCCTGCGCCACGGCCCGATGTGCGCCGCCGCCGATATGTTCGATGTCGAAATCCGGGGCCGGGGTGGTCATGCCGCCCGTCCGCACGAATGCATTGATGTGGTGCTGGTCGCCACCCAGATGATTCAGGCCCTGCACCAGATTGTCGGACGCAGGGTCAATCCGTTGCATCCGGCCGTGCTGACGATTGGACAAATTCATGGCGGCCATGCCGGCAATGTCATTCCCGACCATATCAATTTCTCCGGCACCTTCCGCAGCCTGCATCCGGAAGTGCATGAGGAGATTCGCAACCGCATGGATCAAATCATCCGGCAAACCGCCGAAGCCTGGGGGGCCACAGCCCATTTCACCCTCAAACAGGCCACGCCGGTGCTTACAAACAACTCGAACTTACTATCACATGCCAATGATATATTTGAACAAACAACGCCTTATATCAAGCGCATCAATATCAACGAGCCATCCATGGGCGGTGAAGATTTCGCTGAATTTCTGCATGATATTCCCGGTTGTCTGTTCCGGCTCGGCAC
>CAZXAI010000134.1:0-4592 GCA_964638265.1 uncultured Zetaproteobacteria bacterium | reverse complement strand
GATGTCACACAGACTGTAATTCTGACCGACTTCCCGCACGGATCGGATTTTGAAATAGGCTTGCTGCTTGCCGAGTAATAGCTTGAATGTCATGTGTTTACAGGCGCTGGTTGCAGGGAAAATCATCTGATGTGATGATGTACCCGCTTGAATCAGCACGGGCCATGTGCGCTTGTCATCCATGCCCTGGTCGCCGCCGGTGATGATGGCCCTGGCCAGTTTGAAGCCCGGATTGAAGAATTCGATGCCGATCCGTTGTTCGCCTGCTTTCATGGTTTTGGCCCAGCGGATAAAGCCCAGTGCAGGCACCGGCTGGTTTTTCTTGTCCATGCCTTCGTTCCATGCAATGAACACGCGTTGCAGGCTGTTTTTACCCAACTGCCAGTCGAGTCCGACCAGATGCCCCGGTAATTCGGATCTGGATTCCGTATGTATGCGTTCCAGACAGATGCCGGTCTGGTTGAAGTTAATCAGACTCCAGGCGCTGGCCTGATCCCATGTGGCCGGTAGATGACTGGCCTGCGCAGAGGTTGTGGCTGTAAATGCCTTGATGATGGCTTTGCGTAAATCAAAGTGGATTTGCACTCTGGCCTCGGCGTGGCCGCTGCGCTCAGTCGTTCTGTTGTCATCCCGGAGTGCGGCCAGCATGGCCTGGCCGCCAATCAGGGCGCTTTCCAAGGCCTGTTCGGTATGCAGTGCTGTTTTCTGCATGTGCGGATCGAGCAATACGGCCTTGACACTGTGGATTGCCTTGTTCAGGCGTGCTGTCAGCTTATCCAGGTTGATAACAATACAATCATATTCGACCGGACCGGACAGTTGCCGGATGATTCGGCTCGGATCATTGGGTCTGTTCAGGTTGATGAGCAGCCAGCTGGCGCTGTCATGATGGATATCGGCGCCGGCAGGCGTATCGCCAGCGCAATAGAGATGCGGCCTCAGTACGCCAATATGGCATTGCAGCTCTTGCCATATTTGTTGTTGTCGGGCGCGGGGGTGAGAGAAAAAATCAATTTTTCTGACGATCTCGTGGTTACACACCGCTTTGTACAAACGTGATGTTTTTGACGGGGCGGTATCTCCCATGGCAGCCGATACATCCAGCCCGAGCCGGGCCAAGTCAAAAAACTGGCGCGTAACAATTATCGAAGGCGCCCGGTATTGCTCCATATCTATCAACAGCAGCTTGACGGCCAGTTCAATGGCATTGGCAATCATATCCACCAGGGTGGGGTAATAATCGCGGTGATTGCGCGCCGCTTCCTGTACCAGCATGACGCCAATCTTGTGAGCATTGAGTATGGCTGCTGTCATCTCCGCATCGAACAGGTCGAGTGCCTGTTCAAAGCGGTTTAACACATCCAGACGGAATTTCAGCGGGATATGAGGATTGGCATTGAGCCGTCCCAGATAGTTTTTCATGCGCCGGGTCAGCTGCTTCATCTCGGTATCGGATGAGCTCAGGGCATAGTGTCCGAGTCTGTTTTCGATATCGGTAAAGGGTAATATCAGGGCATCGGTGAGCAGCTCCGCCTTGCCCAGACTCAATTGTTGCGGCAGCAGCCGCAGTTCAGTGTCTAATGCCAGCGGGGGAGTGGGTACACCGGACGTGTTTCCACTGTGTTTAGTCACCAGTGCAGATGCGGTCGATCAGCTGCATGGTGGTGGGAACAAACCCGTTGGCAAAAAACGGATCATCGGCAAAGCGGTAAGCGGCATGGCCGGCAAACATCAGGTTCTTGTCCGGGTCTTCACCATGGCCGATTTGTTGCAGGGTTTTCTGGATGCAAAAACTGCGCGGATCGGCTTTGTGACCGGTGGTGCCGCGTTCATTGGCGGCCCAGTTGCTGAACTTGCATTGGGACAAACAACCCATGCAGTCGAGTTGATCCTGACGGATTTCCCTGGCCTTTTCGGGCGTGACAAAAATAAGGGTAGAATCCGGCGTCGGCAATGCCTTGCTGAAGCCTTCTGCTATATAATGCTGGGCGCGTTTCAGATCATGCCGGGTCAGATAAACTTCCTTGTTGCGTACGCCGAAGGTGAATAGCTCGGAATGGTCGCCGGCCGGATGATTGACAAAGGCAATTTCCCGGTCTGAACGTTCATAGAGTTCATGCAGGAAGGAGTTGTATACAGCCGATGAATAGAATCCGGTGGGTGAAAAACGGTTCAGTCTGATATCGCCTTCCTTCAGGGTCATCAGGCGTTTTTTCCATAAATCGGAAATAGGGCTTTCCTGCGTCAACAGGGCGCGGGTGCCAAACTGGAAGGCGATCGGGCCGATTTCCGGATTATTCAGCCAGTTGGCCCATTCCCGTAAATACCAGACCCCGCCAGCCATAATAATCGGTGTGTGCTGCAAACCAAAATCATTCATGGTCTTGCGCAGGGCCGCCACGCGCGGATATGGATCTTCCGGTACATCAGGGCTTTCCGAATTGGACAGGCCGTTATGACCGCCGGCCAGCCACGGATCTTCGTAGACTACGCCGCCCAGCAGTTCGGGCTGCTTGCGGTAAGAACGCAACCACAGAGCCCGGAAGGCACGCGCCGAGGATATGATCGGGTAGTAGTATACCTGATACTTGGCCGCCAGCGCGGCCAGCTTGAACGGCATGCCGGCGCCACAGGTAATGCCATGAACCATGCCTTTTGCACCTTCCATGACGCCTTCGAGTACGCGCTCGGCACCGCCCATTTCCCACAATACATTCATATGCAGACGGCCGTTGCCGCCGGAAATCTCATGCGCAATTTGAGCCTGTTTAATGCCGCCTTTAATGCCCTGTGCTACCAGTTCCTCAAAACGCTCCATACGGCTGCGGCCTGCATAGACAGTGCGGATCACCTCGCCGTTTTCGTCCACATCATCAGCATTGACGGCGGAGAAGGTGCCGACGCAATTAGCAGCGGCCCATGCGCCGGAGCTTTCGCCGGTGGAAATGGCCACGCCCTTGCCCCCCTCAATCAGCGGAAGTACTTCCTTGCCTGAGATCATGATGGGTTGAAGGTCGATTGACATGGGTGTGCTTCCTTGGGTTCCGGTGACGGGTATATTTCCTGCAATACATTAAAACAAGCAACGCAATTATAACGGTTTGTTCCAGCATATGGTGTATTTAACCATAATATGGAACAGTCCATGTGCGTCAGGGGCAGGGACACTAGCAAAGGCGGCGGTCAGTGGCAAAGCGGGTGGGCTATCGAATGACTCTAACGTTTTATGAATCCAGTAAACGCTGATACAGACTCACATAATCACCAGCCGAGGCTTCCCATGAGGAATCGCGTTTTAATGCATTGCTGCGCATGCGCGACCACACGGTTTTGTTGCGAAACAGTGTGATAGCCTGCTCAACTGCCGTATCGAAGGCTTCGGCTGTTGCATCGGTGAAATGGATGCCGGTGGCCTTGCTTTTATGTTGGGCATAATCGAGAACCGTATCTTTCAAACCACCGGTAGCACGTACTACAGGCACCGTTCCGTAGCGCATGGCCATCAATTGACCCAGGCCGCAGGGCTCAAAACGCGATGGCATCAGGAAAATATCGCCGCCGGCATATATTCGGCGGGCCAGCTGTTCATTAAAACCGCGCCAGAAATACATCTGCTGTGGATGCGTTTTGGCCAAATGATGCAACACATGCTCGGAATGAGGATCGCCGGAGCCGAGCGCGACCAGTTGATAGCCGCGCGCAACCCAGCTGGCTGCATTGGCCAGCAATAAATCGATGCCTTTCTGGTCGGCCAAGCGTGAAATAATCACCATCAACGGCGTCTCTGCCGACACTGCCAGGCCGCATTCCTGCTGTAATGCCTGTTTACACTTCTTTTTACCGGTGACTTTGCCGGGTCCGAATGTGGCTGCCAGTGCGCTATCAGTGGCCGGGTCCCATTGGTCGATATTCAGACCATTGACGATGCCGGAGAGTTTGTCGCGATGGTCGTGCAGGAATCCCTGTAGTTCGCAGCCGTATTCAGGCGTCAGAATTTCTTCCGCATAGGATGGGCTGACGGTGGTGATGGCGTGGGCTGAGGCAATGCCGGCTTTCATACAATTGATTTGAGAGTGGAATTCAAAACCGCCGGGGTGATAGTGATGGCTGGGTATGCCGAGTCGGTGAATCCAGTCTGCGCTGAATACGCCCTGATAGGCCAGATTATGTATGGTATATACCGTGCGGGCGGCCGCAATGGACGGGTGGTGCTGATACTGGGTTTGCAGCAATAATGGAATCATGCCGGTCTGCCAGTCGTGGCAGTGCAGAATATCCACCCGCCTGTCGAGTTGTGCGGAGACTTCCAGCGCCACGCGGTCGAACAGAAAAAAGCGCAGCAGGTTATCATCATAAGCGCCTCCGGCCGGGCCGTAAATGCCTTCGCGGTCGTACAGGTCGTCCTGTTCGATGAGGATAAATCGCAGTCCATCCACAACGGCTTCATGCAGGGGACAATGACGCTGGATGCCATCAGCCCACATTTCAATGCTGATGTTCATCGGGCTGGTCGCGATACCCGATGCCGCAATATGATGTCGGTAAAACGGCATGATGACGGTAACTGTATGGCCAAGGTGTTGCAGCGCATG
>CAZXAI010000133.1:0-4609 GCA_964638265.1 uncultured Zetaproteobacteria bacterium | reverse complement strand
TATTACTTACCACGACACCTTCCAGGGTGCGCTTGTTACTTGATGCTTCGGACATGTCTGTATAGCTCCTTAGCTGCGCTCAGCCAGAATGGTTTTGATACGCGCGATTTCGCGACGCACCTGGCCAACACGGGCCGTGTTATTCAATTGCATGGTCGCTTTCTGGAAACGCAGTTTCATATGCTCTGCGGCCAGTTCATCCATACGTTCGTTCAGCTCTGCCGCGCTCATGCCGCGCAGATCTGTTGCATTTTTTATATCACTCATCGTCCTACTCCACGCACGACAAACTTGGTACGGATCGGCAACTTGGCCGCTGCCAGTTCGAGCGCGCCGCGCGCCATCTCTTCGTCAATGCCGTCCATCTCATACAGAATACGGCCAGCCTTGACGGCTGCCACCCAGAATTCCGGTGAGCCTTTACCCTTACCCATACGCACTTCAGCAGGCTTCTTGGACACAGGCAGATCCGGGAACATGCGAATCCAGATACGCCCCTGACGCTTGATATGACGGGTCATGGTAATACGCGCTGCTTCAATCTGACGAGCCGTAATACGTCCCGGCTCCATTGCCTTCAGGCCATACTGGCCAAAATTCAGGCTGGCGCCGCGCGGGCTTTTGCCACGAATACGCTGAAGCTCTTTATGATGCTTACGCCAGCGGATTTTCTTAGGTTGCAACATGGTAACGAATCCTCTTTATGCGTTGGTGGTTTCTTCAGTATCGCCCAGCTTGATGCCGTTAAATACCCAAACCTTGATACCAATAATACCGTAAGTGGTATTGGCTTCTGCAAAACCGTAATCAACATCGGCGCGCAGCGTATGCAATGGCACGCGGCCTTCGCGATACCATTCGGTACGGGCGATTTCAGCACCACCCAGTCGGCCGGCGCAATTGATACGAACACCCTTGGCACCCATGCGCAGTGCACTCTGTACCGCACGCTTCATGGCGCGACGGAAAGCCACACGGCGCTCCAGCTGGAATGCGACATTTTCAGCCACCAGCTGTGCTTCAGCTTCCGGACGACGCACTTCAACGATAAATACCTGCACTTCCCGACCGAACTGCTTGACCAGTTCACGACGTACAGCATCAATCTCTGCACCCTTCTTGCCGATCACCACGCCGGGGCGTGAGGTGTGTACGGTCACTTTGATCTTGTCAGCCGGCCGCTCGATAATGATGCGGGAAACGCCGGCATGCTTCAAACGCGCTTTGACATAGCGGCGCAGCCTGATGTCTTCACGCAGCTGTTCACCGAAGTTTTTATCACTGGCATACCAGACTGATTCCCAGCCGCGTGTAATACCGACGCGGAATCCAATTGGATTTACTTTCTGTCCCATCTGTTAGACCCCTTTAACCGCGTTCACTGACAGAAACTGTCAGGTGAGCATGCCGGTGAAAACGCTGACGCATACGACCCATGCCTTTGGGACGGTAACGTTTCAATGTCATGCCGGCATCAGCAGTTGCAGTAGAGACAAACAGTGCATCCACATCCAGACCGTGATTCTGCTCGGCGTTGGCGATTGCTGATTTCAACACTTTCTCATACAAGCGCGCTGATTTGGTTGGCGACAGGGCCAATACGGCCAGGGCGCGATCGACATCCAGGCCACGAATGGCATTGGCCATCAGACGCGCCTTTTGCGGGCTGATGCGGCTGTTTTTTTGCAGCGCGCGAACTTCTTCAGACATGCTTCTTACCTCTTCCTGGCCTTTTTATCTGCACCGTGACCGTAATAGGTGCGGGTAGGCGAAAACTCGCCCAGCTTGTGACCAACCATATTCTCGGTGACGAACACCGGGATAAACTTGTGACCGTTATGAACCGCGAAGTTCATGCCGACAAAATCCGGTGCAATCGTGGAACGACGCGACCATGTCTTAATCACACTGCGCTTCTCAGAAGCCTGAGCCGCATCGACTTTCTTTTGCAGCGACGCTTCAATGTAAGGGCCTTTTTTTAATGAACGAGCCATCTCTTACCTCACTTCTGGTTGCGACGGCGAATAATATCGCGATTCGACGCCTTGTTCTTCTGACGGGTCTTGTGACCCTTGGTCGGTACGCCCCACGGGGTCACCGGGTGGCGACCGCCGGATGTGCGACCTTCACCGCCGCCATGCGGGTGATCCACCGGGTTCATGACCACGCCACGCACGTTCGGACGAATACCGAGCCAGCGTGAACGCCCTGCCTTACCCACCTTGCGGTTGGAATGGTCCGCATTACCCAATATACCGATACTGGCCAGACAGCGAATGTCCACGCGACGAAATTCGCCGGATGGCATTTTCAGGATAGCTTTACCGCCTTCCTTACCCATCAACTGAATAGAAGCGCCGGCGCTGCGAGCCATCTGGCCGCCCTTACCGGGTTTCATCTCGATATTGTGCAACTGCGTACCGACACGGATATTGGCCAGCGGCAGGGTGCAACCCGGACGAATCTCTGCATCAGGGCCTGAACTGACAATATCGCCCGGACGCAATCCCTGCGGCGCAAGGATATAACGCTTGTCGCCATTGCTATAAACCACCAGGGCAATATGCGCCGTGCGGTTGGGGTCATATTCAAGGCGCGCAACCTTACCTTCGATTCCGAAATTGTCACGCTTGAAATCGACCATGCGATACAAACGCTTGTGTCCGCCACCGCGATGGAAGGATGTGATGCGACCATTGTTGTTACGACCGCCGGATTTGGTTAATCCTGTGGTCAGGCTTTTTTCCGGTGCGCCCTTGTGCAGCCCTTCATGGACAACACCGACACGACCGCGATTGCCGTTACTGGTTGGTTTTAATGCCTTCAATGCCATCGTTTATACCTCTTCTGCCATATCCAGCGTTTGCCCTTCAGCCAGACGCACTACCGCCTTGCGATAACCGGAACGGGTACCGGATGTGGCGCCGCGACGCTTGGGCTTGCCCGGCATATTGATCACCTGAACCTTGTCCACATTCACTTCAAAAATCGCTTCAATGGCTGCCTTGACCTGCGTCTTGCTGGCCGTACGAGCCACGCGGAAGGTGTACTGATTGGCTGCACCGGTGCCGGCATAACTCTTCTCAGTAATGACCGGCTGACGCAGGATGTTAAAATGGTTGATGTTTGCTGTTACGTTATCGGCACTCATGACAAACGCTCCTCCAGATTATCCACGGCAGCTGCAGTCAGAATCACATGCTTGCTCTTGAGCAGGTTCTGAATATTGACCTGGCCATCCAGAATAACGCTGGTATTGGGGATATTACGGCTGGACAGCTCCACATTGCTATTGGACTCAGCCAGCACAAACAGACCGGTATCTGCATTCAACGCAGCCTGCACTTCAACAAATCCCTTCGTCTTGACCGCGTCCAGTTCCAGCTTGTTGACAACAATCAGCTTGCCCTGACGCACACAGTCCGACAACACCAGACACAGCGCACGGCGACGTTCTTTTTTATTCACACGCGAAACAAAGCTGGTATTGGCGTTCGGGCCATGAGCGGTGCCGCCGTGACGCATCTGGGCGGCGCGTGTGGTGCCCTGACGAGCGCGACCGGTGCCTTTCTGCTTGAACGGCTTCTTGCCGCCGCCGGATACCTGCGCCACCGTCTTGACCGCCGAGGTGCCGGCCCGCTGGGCCAGCGCCAGTGAGGCATAAACGCGATGCACAAAACCGTCATCCGCATCCAGTCCGAATACAGCCGGATTCAAATCACGCCTGCCCACTTCCTTATTACTCTGATCTACAATAGAAATCGTCGACATCTTACGCCCCCTTCACAGCAGGACGCAGCTCAACCAGTCCGTTTTTCGAACCGGGCACAGCGCCTCTGACCAGAATGCGATTCTGCTCTGCATCAATGCGTACCACTTCCAGGTTCTGGGTGGTAACGCGTTCGTTACCATAGTGGCCCGGCATTTTCTTGCCCGGAAACACACGCCCCGGCCACTGACACTGACCGGTAGAACCCATCTGGCGATGCACTTTTTCAGCACCGTGGGTCGCACGACCGCCAGCGAAGTCATAACGTTTCATGACACCGGCGAAACCGCGCCCCTTGGATGTACCGGATACATCAATCTTCTGGCCGGTTTCAAACAGGCTGGCATTCAACTGCTGACCCAGTTCAAATTCGGCATCGGCAGCCACGCGGAATTCTTTCAGTCCGCCGGTAGCGGCCTGGCCCTGCTTGGCAAAATGGCCCTGCATGGCGCGTGATATAACGCGTTTGGCCTTTCCATAACCGACCTGGACAGCATCATAGCCGTCTTTATCAGCACTTCTGCGTGCAATTACCGTGCACGGCTCAACATTCAGTACAGTTACAGCGATAGCAGAGCCATCTTCTGTAAAAATCTGGGTCATGCCCGCTTTACGGGCCATCAATCCAACACTCATGGTTATCTCCCGCTTACAGTTTAATCTCGACATCCACGCCGGACGGCAGGTCGAGCTTCATCAGCGCGTCCACCGTTTGTGGTGTCGGTTTTTCAATGTCCAGCAAACGCTTATGGGTACGAATCTCGAACTGTTCACGAGAGTCCTTATATTTATGCGGTGATTTAATCACGCAGAACTTGCGAATCCGGGTAGGAATCGGAA
>CAZXAI010000132.1:0-4658 GCA_964638265.1 uncultured Zetaproteobacteria bacterium | reverse complement strand
TCTGGGCGCTTGTGTTTTTATACTGCGGGTCACGCAGGAAAAATTTAAACTCAGGGAGTTTGATCCAGCCTGGATCCCCTCTCATTACATACGTATCCTGCTGGGCTCACTGGCTGGCGGAAGCATTGTTTTCTTCCCGGATTTGCTTCATATAATGAGTGGACATTCGAGCGAGGGGATCAATGTGCTGGCTGGAATTCATCAGCAGGCTTTGGATGCAGCGACAAGTGTTGAACCGGGTGTTGCGCTGCAGGCTGCGCAACAGGCTGCTCAGGAAGCAGTGCGGCAATTTAATCTGGATAAACATGAAACTGGCGTAGGCAAGGGGCTTGTGGCCTTTGTGTTTGGATATGCCGTCGATGTGTATTATGGCGTTCTGGATCGGATTAGCGGCAAAATCGGCGCGGAGTGAATCCATGGAATAGTGCGTTCGCAGGCTGCCCCGGCTTACATGGCGGAATAGATGAAATCGCTGTAATCGATGATGCCTTCGGCAGCCATGTGCAGGGCGGATTCGGATTTTGCCTTCATGCCGCTGTCCACTGCGATTTTTTGCATTTTGTGACCCTTGACGCCATCGTGAATGGCCTGCCGGACTTTCTCGTTGACCACGAGGAATTCGTAGGACATCACGCGCCCGGCATACCCGGTCTGGTTGCAATGCTCGCAACCTGCCGCCTTGTACAGCTTTTTCGGCGCATCAAAGCCCATATCCTGAATCATCGTAAAGGCCGGATCGTTGCTGTCCAGTTCGGTTCGGCACTCGGTGCAGAGCTTTTTCAGCAGGTTCTGGCTGATAATGCCGAGCAGGGCCGGTGCAATCAGGTAATTGGGGATGCCCAGATCATTGAGGCGGATAATCGTGTCCACGGCGGAATTGGTATGCAGGGTGGAAAACATCAAATGGCCGGTCAGGGCTGCTTCAATACCGATCTCGGCGGTTTCCGGATCACGCATTTCACCAATCATAATAATATCCGGATCGTGCCGGAGTACATTGCGCAGCACCCGCGCAAAGGTCATGCCGATTTTGTGATTGACCTGAATCTGGTTGGCTCCCGGTATTTCGGATTCGACCGGATCTTCAATGGTCAGGATATGAGCCGGCAGGTGTGCGATGGACTGGAGTATGGCAAACAGCGTGGTCGACTTGCCGGAGCCGGTCGGGCCGGTGACCAGCATCAAGCCGTAGGGCTTGCGAGCCAGTATTGCCAGTTGCTTGACGTCTTCATCGCGCAAGCCGAGCACATCCAGTTCAACCGCCATATCTTTGTTCAGCACGCGCAGCACCAGCGATTCACCAAAGGAGTTGGGAATGCAGGAGACGCGAAATTCATATTTCTGTTTACCATCGCGCAGTAGCAAGCGGCCATCCTGAGGCATGCGCTGCTCGGCAATGTCCATGCCGCAGAGGATTTTGATGCGTGCTGAGATCTGTTTGTGCAGGCTGTAATCGAGCGCGTTCTCTTCCAGCAACTGACCGTTGAGACGATAAGCCAGAGTGATCTTCTTGGCCTGCGGCAGGATATGGATATCGGATGCCTTTTTTTTCAGACCATTGCGGATAATGCGATTGACCAGACTGACAATGGGCGCATCTTCAGCCGACTGGGTGATTTCCATTTCATTGACCGGCTCATCCTGATCTTCGCCATCCTGTTGCAGAAATTCACAGGATAGCTCTTCATCGGCCTGATCTTCACTGAGGAACTGTTCAATATATTTTTTCAACTGCGATGGCTTGGTCATCACCTCATGTACTTTTTTGCCGGTTTTGAAGCAGATGCCGTCATACGCTTCCAGCCCCATCGGGTCGGCCAGAGCAATGGTGACCGAATGTTGATCCGAATCAATGGGCAGAATGCCGTATTTTTCAACGATATCACGGCCAATTTCCTTGCCGCTGAGCGGGTTGATTTCATACTCATCCAGATCAACGGTCGGCAGCCGGAATTTCCTGGCCAGTGCGGTCAGCAGCTGATCTTCGGTGATGACATGGGATGAGAGCAGGATTTCACCAATGCGCTGGCCGCGTTTTTTCTGCTCGGCCAGTGCCGCCTGAATATCATCCTCGGTGATCAGTTTCGCTTCAATGAGAATTTCACCCAGGCGCATCTTGCGGCGCTGTTGCATTTCCAGCGCCGAGTCGATGTCACTATCCTGAACTTTACCTGTTTCTTTCAGGATATGTCCGATGGACAAGTCGGTGGATCGGGATTGCTCCTGTAGTGCATCCTGGACATCTGCCGCAGTGACCAGATTCTGATCAATGAGCAAGTCGCCCATCTTCATGCGCTGCCGGTGCTGAATGCTCAGGGCATGCTCAATAGCCGCATCATCCACCTTGCCCTGTTCCTTGAGCACATCGCCGAGGGTCGGCATGCTTTTGGCCTGAATATCCAGCGCCTGTTGAATGTCTGCCGGATCCAGAATTTCCTGATCAATGAGCAGATCGCCGAGACGCTCGGGTTTTTCCTGATAGCGGATGCCGTGATGATAAAAAAAGATGCGTTCATAGGGCAGCTTGTCATTGGCGGCGAAGGCGTAAAACCCGGGCGTATGGGACATGGACGGCGAGGCAATGATGTCGAAGCTGTCCTGGTTGACCGTGATGATTTTCAACTCATCCATGTGCTCCAGCTTGCTCTGATGCTCGCGCGGCGATCCGGGTGAACCGTGCAGGCCGATATAGACAATATCTTCGATGGCCAGTTTGCGGGAAGCACTGCTGTCATCAGTCCTGTTTTTTTCGAAGAAATGCAGCTTGGTCATGATCGGGGAAAAGCCCAGCAAGTGGCCTTCGATGGTTTCGCCACTCATCAGGTTGATGCTGACATCCTGATAGCGCTGGCGAATACGGTCAGGCGTTCGCATCAGGCGTACCCTGTAATATGCGACCAATCACCCGCCCCATGCATGTTCGCGTTGTATTCAAGACGGCGCGCCTGTTGCAGGGGGCGTGTCGTGAGCTGCTTCGTCACAAAAGCAGGCATTCCATACATGCGATGGCAATAGCTGACAAAACCGTTCCCAGCGTTGTTTGTCGGATGCTTCGCTGATGCTGTTGATCAGCTCGTTTCTTTCCTCGTGCCGGTCTGTCTCATGCAGCAATTGGGCTTTCAAGGCTGAGGCCCTGACCGAATCCGGGGTGAGCGTATCGATTTGCCGGAGTATTTTTTCGCTCTGTTCATAATCACACCTGGCCAGACTCTCCTCTGCCCGGTTCAGTAACTGAATGGCCTCATCAGCAATCAGGGTGGAGGCCGTTGTCGCATTGTTATCTGTATCCTGAGGGGTTGGTGCTACGGGGCTGATGACAGCAGGCTCTTCTGTTGCGACAGTCGGTTTTTTTCTGAACAGCAGTGTGATCAGGGCGCCGAAGACAGCGGCCAGCAAGGCAAATAAGGCCAGCTGCCAGTTACTGAATGATTCAGATACCGGGTGTTCGGTGCGACGTTTGATGATAGCGACATCTGTTTTCAGCTTATGAATATCCTGTTGAATGACCTGAACGGATTGATTGAGGCTGGTCACGGATTTGCCGAGATCCGCCATTTGCAGCTTGCCGCCCATAATTGCTGCATGCATGGCCTCAAACTGTTGATTGAAACCGTTTTTTACGCTGTTCAGTTCGCCGGCGAGCTGGTCAGGCGTGATTGCGCTGACAGAAATATTACCGCTGTAACGCAGTACCGGCTGGCCGCTTGAAACCGGCGCCGTGGATGGCGCTTCGGATTTGGCTGCCGGTTTTGTTTTCGGTTTCGCAACCGGATGCAATGTCTGGCCCGCCGCATTGGTGCGAGCCAGCAGTTGCGACAGTTTATGCATGGAGGCGGGGCCGGCATATTGCTGAACCACGGCAGCTGGCGGCACGGTCAGCCAGGCACCCTGTTTTAGCAGATTGATATTACCCCCGACAAAGGCCTGCGTATTCGTGTCATACAGGGACAGCATCACCTGGCGGTTGCTGTAGCGTTGATCCCGGCGTAAGCGATAGGCGATTTCGCTCAGACTGTCACCGGTTCGAACCGGGCCATAGCGCCAGATTCTGGCCCAGCCGGTATCGGGTGTTGGCGAGATGCTTTCTGATGATCTGGGGTGCAGCGCCATCACAACGGGCTGTTGCGGGCGTAAGACGGGACTCTCGACCGGATCGAGCAGTACCTGGAAGTGTTTATAGTACGTGCCCCGGCCCGTCTTGCCGGCTTTGAGCAACACCGACAATATCGGCGTATGAATGCTGCCGACTGAGCGCAGTGCCACAAATGGCCGGCTCGCATGTTTGGCTTGCAGGGTAACGGTGATATGCGCCAAATCCGCTTGCCACTGTAGCCCGAGCTGACGGTATTCATGCCGGCTGGCCAGGGCCACGCGCACGCTGTCAATGTCATCGGAGCTGTTCAGGATAAGCGGCACATCGGCACTGAATGCCTGATTCAAATGGCTGGACAGGTTCAGAGCGCCAAAGCCCAGCGCCAACGCAGCTGTTGGCAGGCAGGCTATCAGCAGCGCCAGCATCAGATGATATCTGAGCATCGGCAGCCGTGCCATCAAGTAAGACATGGATGTTTCAATGGCCTGTTGCCATGAAGCAAACAACGCGCGCTACGTGGTGTTGTCTGTGCAATATAAACTCCCCCCTGCTTAACGCGCATGGA
>CAZXAI010000131.1:0-4742 GCA_964638265.1 uncultured Zetaproteobacteria bacterium | reverse complement strand
CGCCCGGCACATTCATCCAGCAGGGTTTTAATCTGACCATCTATGGATTATTGCCCGGAGCGCAATTGGCAGTGCCTGGCACCTATAACGACACAGTGCTGGTGACCATTACCTGGTAAACAGGCTTCTTAACATGAAACAAATAACGCGGCCTGCATGCGTTTGAGTTGCAGCCATGGTTTCATGGCCTGAGCATCCACCTACAGGAGCATCAAGCCAGTTCGCGTCCGGCATCGAACAGCACGATACGGGTTGGACACGCCAGTCCCTGTAGCGGCAAGCGTGTTTCCAGTTCCGCCACTTTGGAACGTCGGGCGCTGGTTTCCGGATGTTTGGCAATCAAAAAGGAACAGATATCACAATATTCCTCAATCGAAATCTCATAGGTGCCGATGCGCCGAGCCAGTGCAATAATCTCCTCCTTGTCTGCGCCGATCAGCGGCGGCAGCAGGGGTAGATCGGAAGCATCGTAAATGGCATGGATATTGGCCAGCGTCTGGCTGGCCACCTGGCCGAGCGAATCGCCGGTGACCAGCGCCTGCGCTTTTTCCTGACGCGCAATCAGGGCGGCGGAGCGAATCATCTGGCGCTTATAGATAATCATGCGGTATTCCGCCGGCACCTCGGCAATGGCATGGCGCTGGAATTCTTCCAGATCAATCATGTATAACTTCACCCGGCCCTGATACCGCGATAGCTGGCGCGCCAGATCTTTAATCTTGGCGAAGTCGCGGTTAATCGTGCTGTTATACAGATGCACCAGCACCACTTCCATGCCGCGCTTCATCATCGTATAGGCCGCCACCGGCGAATCGATACCGCCGGAAAACAGCACCACGCCGCGCCCCGAGGTGCCGACCGGCAGGCCGCCGATACCGACAATTTTCTTCGTATAAATATACGCGGCTTCCGCACCGACTTCGACCCGCACATCGATTTCGGCATGATCGAGATTCACGGCCAGATTCAACTGGTTCTTGAGAAAGCCGCCAATCTCGAAATTCATTTCAGGCGACGGAATCGGAAAGCCTTTATTGCTGCGCTTGCTGGTAACGCGAAACGGCTTGCCCGCCACATCCGGCCCGAAATCAGAGAGCACGGCTTCTTTGGCCGTCTCCTGCATCGCGTCGAGCGCCAGTTCGCACTCATGCACCACGGAGAAATTGCGGATGCCGGGAATCAGGGCCAGATAATCCAGCAGCTCATCCGAAATCGATTCAACATCGGCAGTCATGCGCCCATGTTCACGGTGAAACCCGGCCGGCTTCAGAACCGGTTTGAGCACCCGTTTGATATTTTGCGCCATGCGGCGCTCGAAGGTAGAGCGGTTTTTTCCTTTTAAGGATAGCTCGCCGAAATGAAATAGTATTTTTGCCATGCCGGCGAGGCTAATTATTTCGTTCAGAACTTACAGCGATTTCATCGGTTCAATCCATCAATCGGCATCCGGGTGATTCACCGCCGGATCATGATCCGTATCTTCAAACCATGTGAAATACTGACGCGCGCCGGCTTCTCCTGCATCAGCCAGCGCCTGCTTTTTATCATTGGATAAATCAAATTCGGTCGTTTTCACACCCAAGGTATTGATATAAACCGTGCGATGCCAATCATCCGTGTGCAAATGTTGATTCTGCTGACTCTCCATAATGGTATTGATTAGCGCCCAGGCATAATCAAAAAAATCATCAATCTGATGATGCACTGGCTCTGCCCCGTCGCGGAACACAGCGATTTCCTCGCCTGAATCCAGTCTGAAACCCAATGTTTCCTTATTGAATACATAGGGGCTGATATTGATTCCGGCAGCAGCCAGCTCATTATTATGCTCTGTATAATAGTCTGTTTCGCGCCCGTGTCGGGCAACAACAGCGTCTGTTAAATATTTCTTTCTATCGAACACCTTGACCGGATAATTGTTCAGCACGCCGCCATCCACAAAACGGTCCCCGCGCGCATCTGTTACCGAAGCAAAAAACAGCGGGATAGACATTGAAATGCGTGCGGCATCGGCCACGCGCATGTGTGGCGTATGTTCGGCGGAATACACCTCTGAAAAGCGTGTTGAGATATTCGTCCCCACCAGGTAGAGATCCAGGCAGCCAGCGGCCTTCAAATCTGCAAATGTTGCTTCTGAATTACCTGCTTTGCGTTGAATCAACTGCCCAATCCAATTGCGGAAAAATGTACCTTTATACCACCCATATTCATGGATTAAGCGCCTGGTATCCCGGACAGCGCCCCAGCTGTCATCCATGAAATTATTAAAGTCCATTGCTGATAACACGGCGTTTGTTTCATCCGGTGTGTATTTTAAACTCAATAGCACGGCATTAATGGCGCCGGCAGATGTGCCGGCAACGCGCTCCACCTGATCGAGCACGCCTTTTGCCTGCAATACTTTCAGGGCGCCAACATAAGCAATGCCTTTCACGCCACCGCCTTCAAACACCAGATTTTTAAAAGGGTAATCCATCAGTTCCTCCTGTTGTTTATGTCACTCTGGCCGCCTGTACATGCATCCAGTCATAATTCCTGGTGCGGCCAAGGCTCACCCAGCCCTCGGATTCCCAGCATGCCCACCATTGATCGTATGCCGGATTCGCCAATGCAGCCCTGTCCCGGCCCCATCTCAAATGATTATGGCCGGGATCATAATCCAGTGCGATGCCCCAGCTATGCATGGAATATGAACTGCCCCCGCGTTTCTTGCGTACATTCAAACAACCGCCCCACAAATCCAGCCGCAGCCGTTTGATCTCATCGATGCCGTATTGATCGAGCACTCGGCTTAACACCCTCAGCAGACTGTCATGCACTTTTTCGTGGCAGGAGAAACTGTGCACTGTTTTGCGTAAATCCCAGGCCAGTCGATGGGGGTAGGGTAATTGAATCCGCCTTTGATGTTCACCCACATGGCCATAGCACTGTTCTGCTTCCACTTCAGCAGGCCAGTGATTGGGATTATTGGCAATGACAACGTTTTCTTGATCGCGCCACGGCGCAGGCAGCGCACCGGTTTGAAGCAGGTGTTGAAGACTGCTGTAGGCGAAATCGGTTTGCGACCCCCAGTAACCATCTATCGGGCCGACTTCAATGCCATTATCGCGACACATGATCTGGAGAAAGACAATAATTTTTCTTTTTTTGGGCCAATCAATGGATACGCCATCGATGGCATTCAAAGCCTGCTCGGTTTTTGGCCCGGCGATACCATCCACCGCCCCTACAGCATAGCCGCGTTTATTGAGTTCTGCCTGAATGATTCGAATTTGTTCTTTCATCAACAGCCCCTGATGCGCGTGAACGACACTCAGGGCCAATATTCTCATATTTGCATGAGGCTGTATGTCCCATGAATATGGGACACAGCTTCACTCAGGAGGCCAGCGATTCCTGCTTGGCTTCTATGGCTTCCCAGCGGCTATAGGCGGTTGCCAATTGGGATTCCAGTGTGGACAGGCGCTGCTGATCGGCTTGAGAGGCGGCGGGACTGGCGGTGAAATAATCCGGCTGGCAAAAGCGGGCCTCGATGGCTGTTTTTTCTGTTTCCATGGCTTCGATTTCGAGCGGTAATGTTTCCAGTTCGCGCTGCTCTTTATAACTGAGTTTGGTCTGCTTTTTTACCGCTTTCGGCGCCATGACCGGCTGGCCGGTCGGGGCCGTTTGACGCTCTGTTTCCAACGCTGCCAGACGGCGTGTTTTCCAGGCCAGATAATCAGAATAGCCGCCTTCAATCGGGATGATTTCGCCATCGCCCTCAAATGCCAGCACGCGCGAGGCTACCCGGTCCATAAAAGCGCGATCATGACTGACCACAATCACTGTGCCGTCATAACGCGCCAGCGCCTGTTCCAGCACCGTCAGGGTGCCGATATCCAGATCATTGGTCGGTTCATCCAGCACCAGCAGGTTGGCCGGCTCCAGTAACAGCCGGGCCAGCATCAAACGCCCCCGTTCACCGCCGGACAGCGCTGCAACGGGCGTATTCATACGCTCTTTATCAAACAGGAAATCCTGCATATACGACACAATATGACGCGGTTCATGGCCGCCGACATGCACATAGTTGCCGCCCTGCGGCAGTAATACTTCCTTGAGCTTCAGCTGTTCGTCCAACTCCCGCATCTGGGTCAGGAATGCCGGCGCCAGACGCACGCCGTGACGCACCCGACCCGAGTCTGCTGTCATCTCGCCGAGCATCATTTTTAACAAGGTCGTCTTGCCGATGCCGTTGGCGCCAACCAGCCCCACCCGGTCGCCGGACATAATCTTGTGACTGAATGACTGGCAGATCACTGTATCGCCAAAGCGATGGGATAATTCAACCGTTTCGATCAGCATCTTGCCGACTTTGACGCCCGATGAAACGCGCAGCGCCACATCCGCACTGCGCAAGCGTCGCCCGGCACGCTGTTTGCGTAGCTCTTCCAAACCACGCACCCGACCCTCATTGCGGGTGCGGCGAGCTGGTATGCCTTGTCTGATCCAGCGCTCTTCTCCGGCCAGCAGGCGGTCGAATTTGCGATGCTGGGTCGCTTCCACCGCCAGCATCTCGGCTTTCTTTTCCAGATATTCGGCATAGGAACAGGGGAAATGGCGCAGATGCCCGCGATCCAGCTCAATAATTTCCTCGGCCACGGCATCGAGAAAATAACGATCATGGGTAATAAACAATACGGCGCCGGGAAAGGATGCGACAAAATCCTCCAGCCATTCGATTGATTCTATATCCAGGTGAT
>CAZXAI010000130.1:0-4766 GCA_964638265.1 uncultured Zetaproteobacteria bacterium | reverse complement strand
GTTACAACGAAGCGAGGCCATACTGGCCGGCTCAAATGCAGCACTGACCTATTCCGCCAAAGGCATCCCACAAGGCTCAGGCCAACTCGAAGGCGGTCGTTTGCTGGATATGTACGCCTGATTACCATGAGCATCGACCAACTCAGCACCCGCAATCATGACCGGGATTCGGTTCACATGACCTATGTCTATCCGGTCATTTCCCGTCGCGCCGGTGGCGTTTCGGTCGGCATCAATCTGAACCCGAATAATGCCTGTAACTGGCACTGCGCCTATTGTCAGGTGCCGAACCTGGTACGCGGCGTGGCGCCCGCGATTGATTTGAAACTGCTGTGCGCTGAATTAACGGCCATGCTGGAGGATATCCAGCACGGTTCATTTATGACTGATCGCGTCCCCGCTTCCTGTCGAAAACTGTGTGATATCGCCATTTCCGGTAATGGCGAGCCGACCAGTTGCGCCGCCTTTGATGATGTGGTCAACGTGATTATTGACGTGATGCAACGATTCAAACTGTCGGTGCCGTTGCGCCTGATCACCAACGGCTCCTATGTGCATAAACCGCATGTGCAGCATGGCCTGACCCGCATGGCCAAGCATCATGGCGAAGTATGGATCAAGGTGGACAGCGTCACCGATGCTGGCATCCAGCGCATCAATGGCATCAAACTGGATGCGGCGCGATTACGCCAGCAGCTGGAATCCGTAGCCAGCACATGCCCGACCCGGATTCAAACGTGCATGGCCGCATGGGATGGGCAGCCACCCACGGAGCATGAGCTGACAGCCTATATCGATTTCCTGAACGATGTGCAGCGGGATGGCGTACCGATTCTCGGCATCCTGCTCTATGGTCTGGCGCGTCCATCCTTACAGGATGAAGCCGTTCACCTCAGCCCTCTGGATGCCACATGGATGCAACTCACAGCCGAGCGCATACGCCAGACCGGCTTCAGCGTAGATGTATCAATCTAACGCGCATGGACTTTTCAGGCTAGCATTCGTCCAGTATCTCTTCGAGTTTCTCCACATCGACCAGCATTTTTCCACGCCCCTCGCACTGCACCAGAATACCATCCTTTTTCAACTGACTGACAGCGCGAGAAATCGTTTCACGACTGGTAGAAAGCTGATCGGCCAGTAATTGATGGGTTGGCAACACCGTGCTGTAGCGGCCATCATGATTCGGCTGGCTGAAACGCTGACAGTGATCCACCAGATAAGCGTACAACCGATGCGGCACATCCATGCTGCTGATGCGCTCCAGCATGCGGCTTGTTTTGCGCAAGCGGGCGGCAATTTCCGTCAACAATTTGAGCGCAATACCCGGCTGTTCCATCAACAACTGCACCAGGTCACGCCTGCGAATATTGGCAAATTTTGAATCCTGCATGGTGGTCACATTGGCTGAACGGGGCTGCTCATCCAGTAACGACATTTCACCAAAAAACGAGCCTTTGCCCAGCAGTGCCAGCACCACTTCACGTCCGTCCACAGAATAGGTGGAGACCTTCACCTCGCCATCGAGAATAACGTACATCGAATCGCCCGGATCAAACTCCTGCACCACAATATTCTTTTTCAAAATATCAATACTACTGGCCAGTGCCGCCACTGATACCAGCTCCTGTTCATTCAATTCAGAGAACAACGGCACCTTTTTCAACATATCAATCATTTCCATTATTATCTCCATTCATATCACCGGTCAATTGCTCATTACGCATCAGCGAAACAGGCCACACTGCCGTCAGGCACGCGCCCAGGTGCGGTCGCATTTGTTGCAGCGCCGCATTGATTCGATCGCTGGTATCAATGGCCTCGATTAGCAATGGCAGGTCGCTGGACAAAGCCAGAAACGAGGTGGAATGCACCGCCCCGTGCGAACCCATGCCTTCAATACCGCGCACCACCGAAACCCCGCGCAATCCGGCATCCCGGCACAGGCCGAGAATCGCTTCCATAGCCGGTTGACCATCAATACGACTGGATTCTGTCAGATAAATTCGCAGACATGAGCCTTCAATCATAATGCCCTCCATGAAAATCAGGTGATGCACTCACCGTCCGCTCAGCTTACTGATGCTGCAAGGGCGTGCAAGAAAATCGACAGGCACGCTATTGGGTACTGCGTGAGTTATCTCATGAAAAGCTGATAACTGCGACTGTAGTCGTCTGGGGATACACAGCTAAAAGAACCTCCGCATACGCGGAATAGCGTCTCACCACGACATGCAAGGCCGTAGAATCTGGGGTTCCTGTCATCAAACAAAGCATCAGGCGGGGGAGGTCATATCGCTCCCCAGTATTTTGATAAGCGGAGCAAGATGCTTCTCCTGCCGCCTCCAGCGACCAACCGCATTTGAATAGACCGGTTGTCTGACCTGAGCCACGCTGCTGGTACGCACCAGATTCTTTGCCTTGTAAAAACGCAAACAGGCATCATTCCACGGCAATCCACAAGCATTGAGCAACTTGCGTATTTCCCCTTCCTGATCGGCCACCAGCGCTTCGTAGTCCAACTCGTACATCACGCCTTCAGGCAACACCTCGCGCCAGTGTTGCATCAGGCGCAGATACATGCGGTAGTAATAACCGAGCTCGCCGAGATTATATGCGAAATCAAACAGGTACCCTTCCAGTTCCGCCTTGTAGATAGACCAGCATGCATCCATTGGGTGACGTCGCACATGAATGATTCTGGCCTGAGGTAGAGCACAGTGAATAGCACCAATCAGGCGAATGTTGGTAAGTGCTTTTTCGCTGACATGCAAGGCATCGGGAGCGTTCTCCTTCAAGCGTTCAAGGATTTTCCGGCCCAGATCGCGCCACTCCCCGGATGAGAATTCAATCATACGTTCCAGCGTCAGCGGGTTATCCGGCGTATTCATATCTGCCAAACTGCGCTCGACGGTTTCTGCTTCCCCGCGACTACAGACATCGGGATGTGCCGCAAGAATTTGCTCAACCAGCGTACTGCCACAACGCGGCATGCCCAGAATAAAAATGGGCGTTGCATCTGTTAAGCCGCTGTTCCGCCCACACACATCCCGGGTATAGTACTGCATAATCCCCTGCATGTGCGCCAACTCCACATCGGCGCTATACCTGCTGGACTGGTACCGAATAGCATTACCCTCTTTGAAATAGGCAAAGGCCCGATCATCCTCGTGCAAGTCCTCCATGATTTTACCCAGCGCAAAACAAATCTTTTTGCGTTCGTGCGAATCGGGTGCCGTATTATCATACATACTCTCCAGCATAGCGCTATCCTCACTATGCCCGGACGTAAAAGTCTTGAGACCCGCCAGCATATGAGCAGCTTCCGCATGTGTGGGGTTCAGGGCAAGCGTTTTGCGCACCCATGTTTCGGCAGAGGCAAGTTCCCCGCCCGCCCGCAACAAACGCGCCTTCTGATAGTTCGCATCCTCATGCTCAGGGGAACGCTCCAACACCCTGTCCAGACATGCCAGTGCTTCCGTATAGTCATCCATGCGCTGATATACAAAACAAAGCGCCATGAGCACATCCTCATCGCCCGGATGCCGCCGCCGGGCTTTTTCAAGCACAGCATGCGCCTCCGCGTATTCCAACAAATCGATTAGCGCTTTGGCCAATGCCAGAGCAACGGGTAAAGAGGATGGTTGCAGATTCAACGCATGCCGATACAAACGGGCAGCATCCACAGGCTTATTCTGCTGTGCATAGTGCGTGGCTAGATTCTTGCAAAACTCAAAACGCCCCGGTGCGGCATTGAATGCCCGCACAAAACAGGCTTCCGCCTGTTCATGCTCCCCCGCCCAATAGGCAAGCACGCCACGCATATTGGCGAGATCGGGACTATCCGGCCAGATAGCTTCAATCTTGTTGCAAACGGTTTCGCAAATATCCTTACGCCCAACGCTGAGCGCCTGTCCCGCCTGCTCAACCATCTGACGAACCCGGCGCTTCTGATTGTTGGATATGCGCACGGAACGCACCATCAGAGACTACCCCTGCAAGGGGGCTGCCCGTGGCGATCATTTCGCAATGAGGAGTTTGGCCTTTTTACAGCATCACACATGCGCAGCCACCAGACCAAGCCACTGGCGAATCAGAATCCAGCTGTATTGATCTTCATCTCCGGCCTCCAGCGCCTGAACGACTTCGGCAACATAGTCTTGCGGGATATGATACACAGCACCGGATGTCTCCGTGCAAGCGCAAGTCTGCAGCAAGCGCAGGCCCACGATATCACCAACATCGAGAATGCGACTGACCCATTTATCTTCGATATATGCCGCGCCATCACCGGATGGATAGCGTCGCAGTTCAAAACCCTCTCCGAGAGTACACGTCTCCACCCGGTACAAGCGCAGCGGAGCGTTCCCCAACTGCTCCAGGTATAAACGTTGCTCATCTTCCCATGCTGGCATGCCATCCAGAATCAACTGAAGCACCGACAATGCCGTATCGCCTTTCCCAAACACACCCTCGGCCACCATTTGTTCCAGCAGACTCTTATCATGAATAAATTTGATTGCGGGATCAGCCGTGGCAATGCCTTTACGCTCCTCCTCACTCACACCAGCAAACCATACATCCTCAACCCATTGGGCCAATGCATCACCATGTTTCTCGGCAACCCAGCTGACTGCCTTTTGCACCCCTTCGCGATTGGCAGCACGAACACCAGCGAGATGGCGTACTTCCAGCATACAGCATTTCTTGTATTTCTTGCCGCTACCGCACGGACAAGGATCGTTACGATTCACTGTTGCCATGAA
>CAZXAI010000129.1:0-4824 GCA_964638265.1 uncultured Zetaproteobacteria bacterium | reverse complement strand
AACGATGCGGCGCGACGCATTTATTTATCCGGCCCCATCATCAAACAGGCCGCTCTGGCGGATACGCTGGCCCGCTTTGCCAAACACGGCGCGGCAGACTTTTATGGCGGCGAAACAGCCGGGCGTCTGGTGGCCGATATGAAACGCGATGGCGGCCTGATTCGTGAAGCCGACCTGGCCAGCTACAGGGCAATCGAGCGGCAGCCGGTGGTATTTGATTATCAGGGCTTTCATATCGTGTCGGCGGCATTGCCTTCTTCGGGCGGCTTGACGCTGGCGCATATATTCGGCCAGTTGCACGATGATGATTTCAAATCGTTGAACCGGGCGGACAGGACGCATTTGCTGATTGAAGCAATGAAACGCGCCTACCGCGACCGCAACGCCTATCTGGGCGATGCCGATTTTGTCAGCATTCCATCCGACTATCTGAATCCGGCCCGCTTGAAACAGCTGCGCGATTCCATTGATATGAACAGGGCCACCCCCTCCGCCGCGCTGCAAGGCGTTGCCGAACCCATCGGCGCCAGTGTGGATACCACCCATTTCTCGGTTATTGATCGCGACGGCAATATGGTATCCGCCACGCTGTCCATCAACTACGGTTTCGGCTCCGGTTATGTATCGCCCTCCACCGGCATCCTGCTCAACGACGAAATGGATGATTTCGCCACCCGCCCGGGTCAGGCCAATGCCTACGGACTGGTGCAGGGCAAGGCCAATGCGGTCGCGCCGGGCAAACGCATGCTCTCGAGTATGACGCCGACGTTTGTTATCGGCCCCGGGCGCACATTTATCGTCGGCACGCCGGGCGGTTCGCGTATTATCTCGATGGTGCTGCTGGCATCGCTCGGTTTTATGCTGGATGAAACAGCGCCGGCCAGCTGGGTCAACGCGCCGCGCTACCACCACCAGTTTCTGCCCGATGTGGTGCAATACGAGCCGGGCGCATTTTCCGATCAGATTGCGACCGAACTGAAACGGCGCGGCCATCATCTCCAGCCATTGAAGCGGCGTTACGGCAATATGCAGGCGATTATGCTGAATCAACACAGCGGTGCGGTGACCGGCATCGCCGATCATCGCGGCGAAGGCGCTGCACGCGCTGAGTGGTAATCAGCACCGGGTGGTAGCTGCTTCATTGCCAAGCCGGTAGCGCGCACTATGCTTGAGCCATGATCAATAAACTCAAACAAATGTGGAAACAGGCCGCCGCCAGTCCGCAGGACAAGAAAAAACATGATGTATCGCTGGCCGTTGCGGCGCTGATGGTGGAAGTGATGCGCATGGACGGGCATCTGGAATCAGCCGAGCGCAGCGAAATTATTCTGGCGCTGGACAAGCGCTTTGGCCTTGGTCAGGTGAAAATCCATGATTTAATCGAAACCGCCTTGCAGGAAGTCGAGCAGGCGCTCGATCTGCATCAGTTCACCTCGGTGGTGGTGAACGGTTTTTCCACCCAGGAACGTATCGGCATACTCACCGAATTATGGGCGGTGGCCCTGGCCGATGGCTTTGTGGATCCGTATGAAGAACAACTGATTCGCCGTATGGCCGATTTGATGGGGCTGCACCATAGCCAGTTTATTGAAGCCAAAATCGCCGCCGGCGTCGGCTGACGCCAGCCTTGCGGCCGTTTATCCGGCCACCCTTGTTTCCACCTGCACCGAACCGATTTCATCGACCTGATCCACAGCTGTCGGCCAGACGGGGAATATCCGGCTGTTATCAATATGGCGATGGATCATGTAATTTATAATCAGTTGCTGGGTGCGCCGGATGCGCTGCAGCGTTTCCCCGCTCAGTGCTGCGCCTTTCCATTTGGGTCTGAGAAATGTGATCAGCTCAGGGTGCTGACGCAATGTGTGAACCACCCCGGACAGGCGCTTGCGTTCATTCAATGACAGTCGTTCGCGGCCATGCAGGCGGATGCGCGCTTTGATGACTGTATCCGGGCCGTTTTTTTCAACATCCGCCGCTTCGCGCCAACTGCCGGATTTGGCCGCCTCTTGCATCGCCGTCTGCACCGACAGCCCGAGTCGCTCCAGGGTCAGCGCTTGCTCCGACCATAATCCACTTACATCATAGTGCAGCGAAATCACACCGGGACGCTGTTCCAACCGCTGCAACAGTTCGGACGTGCTATACCCGGTGCGGGGCAGCATGGGATCGGAGGTAAAAACACCTGTTTCCGTCATCCCCTGCAGCAGCTGACATTGCACCACGCCCTGATAGCTATCCGGCTCCTGCCCGTCCTGCAGGTGCAGACTGGCCGATAAACGCCCCTGAATCAGGCGCGGCATGCCGGATGCCGCCATCCAGTTATGCAGAAAAAACGGTTCAGCCTGCTCCAGATTGACATCACCGCGAAAACGCTGCCTGTCCGATATTGCCTGCCACTGGCCATTCAGCTTGAAATCACTGCCGCCGACTGCCGCTGTCACGGCAATATCCGACCAATGGCCGGTTTGAATATCGGTCATGCTGATGTCCACCTTATCAGCCCACAGCGCCTGCTGCTGCCCGACACTGATTTGACCATCCTTCAGGTTAAACTGACTGATGGCGATATGATTGTGGCGCAATGTGGTGACCCACCAGGGCGCACGACTCAGTGGGCCATGATCATTATCAGCCTGTTCGGTCACATGCAGCGCTAACGGATGCAGTGCGGCAATATATTGCCAGCCCTGAGCGTCAATACGGTCGATGACCTGGCTCTCCAGACCCATGCCCACCGGGCCGAATCGCATGCTGATCTGATCGGCCAGCAGTACATCCCCGCCATGCGAAAGATTCAAATCCCGCAGGCCTACCTTGCCCTGTATCTGCCATTCATCCTGATCTACGCTGATCGTCGCCTGGATATCTGCCGAACCGGCCAGTTTCACCGGCCTATCCGCATCATCCTGCAGCGGCAGCATCGGTCGCAGTCTGGCGACAGGAATCTGCTTGCCTCGTATTTTTATGGTGGCCGATATCAGTTGTCCCTGTCTGTTTTTTTCAGCTGTTCCCCGCAGTCGCCACTGTGGGGGCGCATCACTGCCTTGTTCACCAGTTGGCGCCGTATTTTTTTGTGTACTGTTTTCTATATGCGTATGCAGCTTGAAACGCAATGCTTTGCCTTTTGGGCTGTGCACTTGCCCGTCCAGTGATTCCAGTATCACCTTGCCCTGAGGCATGGCCAGTGCCAGCATCATATTTCGGACATTGATATGATCCGCATTGATATCCCAGGCGGCCTCTTGTCCCACACTGCCGGCCTGCGCATTGATTGGCGCACCCAAGCGCTTTGTCTGCAGCACCAGCCTGGAATCCAGCATATCGAGCCCGGCCAGCTGGAGTTGATGTTGAGCCGTATGGATAGCTGCACGTTTGTAATGCATTCGGCTCCAGTACCATGCCGGCGATTCGCTGCTGTCTGGCCGGGCGTATGTAACATCTTGAAGAAACCCCTGCTCGCTCTCAATATCCCAGTCTCCGGGACGCCCCTGCCAATGTGTTTTGCCATCCATCTGGGCTGAAATAAGCTGCCGGCCTCCCAGTTTGGGCAATGTGTCCGACCATGGGTCGAGCGGCCATGCCGTCGCATCTATATCCATCCGCCAGCGCCCGTCCGTTTCGGTGCCGTCGAATTGCACATGGTGCGCATGCGTTGCCTCGCTGTCCGTCCCGGTATCGAGCTGCATGTCGCCATGTATATGGACTGACTGTTGCGGCGCCTTGCCATGGCGGTGCGTTTCCCATGTCAGTTCGCCACTCAAATGTCCTGCTACCTGTTTCAACGCTACCGATGCCGTCAGCGTCCCGGCATCCAGCGCCTGCCATTGAACCCAGCCTTTCGATAGCCAGTGATCAGTCTGCTGTGGCCCCGCAGACTCGGATCCTGCAAGCATCTGCCAGTGCCAGTTCACACTGCCCTGCTGCATGCGGGCCGAACCGGTGATGCTGCGAGTGCCATATTGCAAGTGCTGCCGCAATGATACGCCGCTCCATGCAAGCGGTGGAGAGTCTTTGCCATTCACATACAGTTTGATATTGCCGTCATGTACGGTCAGCGATGTCGCTGCCTGCCAGATTTGTTTCAAATAGCGATTATGCTGCCAGGCATCGGCCTGACCTGCATGGGTGATTTCGGCATGGAGTCCTGAAATATCCATCACCCCAATGCGCGGCGCATCGCCGGTCAGCAGCTTCGGGTTGGCCCGCAGCAGCATCTGGGCAATAGTAATGCTGTCATTACCCCGTTCTATTCGAATGTCTCGAAGAATCAGCCCGTTGCGCAACAGGTGGTAGCGCACATCGCCGATATGTACATTGGCACGCTGGCCCCAGGCATGAATCAGTTCATTCGCATGCTGCTGGGCATAGGCCTGAATGGATAGCTGCATGGCGATGCATAACAGGCCGAACACGGCAATGCCGGCCAGATACCAGCGGGCCGCAGACGGAAACACGCCGACCGGATGGTGGAAGATGTGTTTCAGAAGCCCTCCAGGCTATTCGCAATGCGCTGCATGGCCGATTATACTGATTACGCGGAGCGCTGCAGCTGCTCAATCACAGACTGATCTTCCAGTGTCGAGATGTCCGAGGTAATCTCGCGACCGGCAGCAATATCCCTGAGCAGTCGCCGCATGATTTTGCCGGAACGCGTTTTCGGCAGGCTGTCGGCAAAGCGGATATCATCGGGTTTGGCAATAGCGCCAATTTCGCTGCAGACATGGGTACGCAGTTCAGCCGCCAGCCCCTCATGTCTTCCGCTCTTGAGCACCACAAAGGCGCACACGGCCTCGCCCTTGATGTCATCGGGGCGCCCCACCA
>CAZXAI010000128.1:0-4847 GCA_964638265.1 uncultured Zetaproteobacteria bacterium | reverse complement strand
TGCGTTTATCCAGCAAGGCGTCGCTTAGCGACCGCCCTCCCCCGGCCATGACCTGCGCCACCGCCTGCACGCCATTGGCGCTGGTAAACAGCACATCACTGCAATCAGCCAGCACATCCAGCCCGGCCATAATCGATTGCGGCATCGCCTCAAGCGCCAGACACGGCAGGCAAACCGGCTGGGCTCCGTATGATTTCACCAGCCGGCTCAGGGCCGGATAGTGTTTTTCGGCGCGGGTCACAACAATCCGCTTATTTCGCAGTCCATGGGCTGGCATGGCGCTATCATGCATCATCTTGCCAGCCAGTTCTACGGAAACGCCGGGCCCGCTGCAAACCCGCTGCAAAAATTGCAGTACGGCAACAGATGCGATAGCGTTAACCAGCTTTCACCAATACCCGCCCGTCAGCAATAGTCTTATCATTCAGAGGAATACCATGGCATATCAAAAACGCTTGTATCAGATTCTTTATCCGAACAATTCTCTGGTTGCCTCCCAGCTCGATCCTGATCAATTCGGCAAACATTATCAGGTCGGCACATCGCGGCATTATGTCGGCAAGGTCATTTTTGCCGAGGTGGATATCGACTTCCGCCATGATTTTTTCGACATTGATGCAGGCCTGGCAAACGTGGTTCCGCATAACGACGGACGCCCCAAAGCGACCAAATTCATCGCCTCATACCGCGTGCTGGAGCATGTGGATCTGGATGCGCTCAAGAGCCTGTATCTGGTCACGCCCAGCGGCCACTTGCTGGAACTGGCACAGGGCAAGCATGACAAACCGCACCAGCCCGGCTTTATCAGAACCTTTGCCCAGATTTGCCCGACCACCGTGCTGTCCATGACCAGACTCAATGCGGTGGAATATGCCCGTTATATTACCAGACCCATGCATAGCAAATGGGTGCCGACGCTGTTTTTCACCCAGATTGAATTACCCGCTGATCAATTCCTGCAAGACTTTGAAGACAATCCCTTTATTTCTCCGCCCTTTCCCTTTGTCCACCCGGCCAAGCTCAGGGATGCCATTTTAGAACTGGAGCACAGCGACAAGGAATCCAAAGGCATCAGCCTGAACAGTGATCTGGAACATATCCCGTACACCAAAATCCGGCATGGCTTCTGGCTGGCTGGTGAAAACAAGCGCGTGTTTTATCCCATGCCTGATGCAGAAACAATCAGAAAGGAAAACCACCAGTTTTACAAAAACATGTAGGCATTAAAAGCGCATTTCCAGACCGCTGCTATAGCGTAAATCTGTTGATTTAACGCTCTGGGGCGGCCTGGCATCGAAGCTGAAGTCCAGCGACAGCTTCAGGTCGACATGATCCATCACTTTCACATAGGCCGACATCTCTTGCAGCAGTCGATAATCTTTCAGCTGCCTGAATGCCGGTTGATAATAGGTGGTGCTGTTCATACGCAGCTGGTCGTTGAAGCGGCGTTTGAGCACCAGATAATTACTGCTGCGCCACAAGCTGGAACTGGTATCACTGGTGGCCGCCGTAACGCTTAAACGCTCGCGCTCATAAAAGCCGCCCAGCCCCAGATAAACGGCGGCAACGCCTGCTTTTTCCAGCAAGGTAACACGCAAACCGCCACCGAGCAGCGTACGCCGGGACAAGCGTGCAAAAGGATCGCGCCCGATCTGGGCCAGCGCTTCCACAGCCCACAGCGTATTCAAATCGGTACGGTGTCGCACATGCAGAAAAGCTTTATTGCTATCGACCTGGCCGCGACTGGTGCCGTAATTATATCGCAACATCAGGAATTCAGTATGTTGCTGATGTTTCCACTGACTGAGCAAATCCGCCTTGATGCTGCTTTTTTCGGTATTGCCACTGGCGCCATTGACCGCAACATTCACCACATGACTAACACCATCTGCTTCGGGGCCGATGATGGCCTTCTCCACATTCACAATCGCAAGCGCCGGCAGCGGAGCAAGCAGCGACAGTATTAACAGACAGGATAAAAACAGCGAATAAACCATGACCGAACGCTACTATCCTGCATGGTTCATGAATACCATCAGCCCTGCTGTGGCAGCGGCGCACTGCTATACTGCGCCACCAGATGATGGCTTGCGCCGGGGGCGAGCTGCACAACATCCGTGGCTGCATTGGCGGTTTCCACGCATACCATATGCAGATATCCATCTTCGCCCAGATCACCCATCTTCGCTGCCGTTTCAAGCCACGGGTTCCAGACCACCGTGGAAGCGCTGCCTTCGCTGTGAATCTCAATCGACCTGCCCATCACCGGATCAATAATCCGGCACCTGTCTCCCGTGCCCAGATAAATACGATCCGTTTCCGCACTAATGCCCACTGCTCCGTGCTGCGCTCTGGTCTTGCCGCCATCCATCTTGTCGATGTACTCGCAACCATCCAGACCCTCTATTCGAATCTGACGCGCATCGCCAACCTGAAAATAGGTGTGCAACGCCTCCCCCAGCGTGAACGGCTCCGCACCCAGGTTGGTGGTTTCGAGCGCCAGTCTCAGGCTGCGGCCAACCGTCACATGCAATTGTACGGACAGGGGATGACCAGTCTGGCTACGAATTTTGTCTGTCGGGATCATGTCAAAGCTGAGCTGCGTACTGCCATCCTCTACGGCGCTCACGGAAACCGGCTTCCAGTCGGCCGTGCGCGCCGGGCCGTGACTGGGCAGGCTGGAATCGGAGACATGCGGCCCGAACCACGGCCAGCATATCGGCACGCCGCCGCGCAGCGATTTACCCGGCGCAAATACCGCATCCTCACTCATCCAGATCAGCGGTTGCTGCCCCGCCGCCTGAAAGCCGAGCACATGTGCGCCCTGCAAGGCAATGGATGCCCGTGCCAGTTCATTGCGAATCTCGACAACCGGCATACCGCCCTTACCACTGGTAAATACGACCTGTCCGGCCATACCGAATGTTTCATTCCATCGATCCATATTGGTCACCTATCCCTCCCTGAACATCTTATTCTGATATGCTACGCCGCAGCCCGATTCGATACAGCGCTGGTCAGTGCCATGCGCGTTAGTGTGAAACAGGTGGTTGAACCGGATATGGTGCCAGGCTGGATGCGGTCAGAGGGTCGAACAGAAACCCGGATAGTGCAAACTCTTTCAAACAGGCCTCCGGATCATCAGCATGCACCAGAATCGAGTTTTCCAGCTCCTCACCGTCACCAAGACCAACAGCATGAAATTGAACAGCGAAATGCTCACCCTGTACCCGGACAACGCGACCGACTGCGTGAACAGGCATCTTGTTTTCACTATCCCCCAGCAGGATTTGAATGTGACACTCCTGTCCGGTTTGCGGATTAGCCTGAGCCCGAACAAGCATACCATGAAGACTCAAGTCCACGAGGATCACATCAATGGGCGCGTTTCCCCCATAGCTAAGCCGCACCACTGCAGATAAACTGGAGCGAATATACTTTCGCTTGTTCAAGTCCCCTCCATAAACGCGTCAGGGTATTCAAACGCGCTTTCAGTCGCGAACTGTATGTCATCAATGTGACACAGGCATGGCATTTCAAAATAACTGCGCGGTGCATTGAACAGCATGGGGCAACGATTGTGCCATTAACGCGCATTATTTATCCGGAATCTGCGCACTCCTATCCTGTTCATTGATCATGGCTGCAACAATCGTCTTATACGCCCAAGCTTCCCGGTTATCTGGCAGACGCACCCGCAACCAGTCGCCTTGACGGCCCAACCCCACGACAAGGCTGCCCTGTTCCAGTCTGGCCACCACGTCACTCTGACGCCCCGGTTCACTTCGAATGAGTCCAACCGGGGGAATAATTTTCAGTATCGTATCCACCGGCTGATGTTGCTGTACAGACGCATCCTGATGCCCGGCGCCTGTAGGATGGACTGCCAAAATAGCATTCAGCGGATTACGCTTTTCTGTTTCAGCAGTGCTGACATTCACCACAGCGGCAGCTGCGGCGATATCTATCCCCGCCACAGCAGCGGCAGCGTTGGCAGCATCCACAGGTTCGGTCATATCAACCTGCCGCACCTCAGGAGGCACATACGGCCAGTTCCAGTGCGATGTCGGCCAGAAATACCATGACGCAGTCAACATCACGAGAAAAACAACAGCGAACACAGCAGCCAGAGCATTGAAATACGATGGAGCGCTATCGCTTGATACATGCGCAGTTCTCCTGGCGCCAGTGGCCAGGTGCGAGATGGGTGAGCTACGCTTGTCCGCCGGAGCACCGGCTTCTTTTTTCCGGACAGCAAGCCGGGATGGGTGTTTCTGAATGAGCCTGCCAGAGGAGTTATCACCCATCAAGAGATCCAGTTCATGATCCGTCTGTGCCTGCTGTTTTGAAAACCGTTTCGTCTGATACGCGTTTATTTTTTTCTGCTTGGTCGCGAGATCAAATTGCGCCTGCATTGAAGCGAAAAACAGTTTCGGGTCTGAAATAGTTCGACTACTCATGCAGCACTTGTATCCATTGGTAATCCCCCGTTGATTTTTATCATAGACCATTAAACCTGGCACCGCAAGGAATGGACGTGCGGATTGGCGTGAAGCACCCTCAGGGACAAGCGCCGAAACGCTGAGCATGCATACATTCTTCATCACTGTAAAAAAACACCCTTTCCATTCCGGACGGATGCCATCATCATCCGCAATCTATTATTATCAAGGGGTCATAGTCGGTGTCAGAGCGGTATTCAGCACAGGAAATTGAAGCAAAATGGCAACAGCAGTGGGATGAAGCAGGCATAGATGCCGCCTGTGAAGACGGTGAACAGCCACCCTATTACTGCCTGGTCATGTTCCCCTACCCGTCCGGCAACCTGCATATGGGTCATGTGCGCA
>CAZXAI010000127.1:0-4856 GCA_964638265.1 uncultured Zetaproteobacteria bacterium | reverse complement strand
CGATTAACTACGATATTGATGCCGCTGAGGTGCGCGTAGTTGACGATACAACAGGAGAACAGCTTGGCGTATTAGCGCTGAGAGATGCTGTATCCAAAGCCGCAGCCAAGGGTCTGGATCTGGTGCTGATGGCTGCGAAAAGTAATCCACCGGTGTGTAAAATCATGGATTACGGTAAATATAAATACGAGCAGAGCAAGAAAGCCAATCTTGCCAAAAAGCGTCAGCATGTGATGCAGATTAAGGAAGTGAAAGTCGGGGCCAATACCGATATTCACGACATGGAAGTGAAAATGAAGGCAGCGAAGAAATTCCTGTCTCAGGGTAACAAGGTCAAAGTGTCCCTGCGTTTTCGCGGTCGTGAAATGGCGCATACCGATCGTGGACGCGATCAGATGAAAAATGTTGCCGGTTATCTGGAAGAGTTCGGCAAGCCTGAGAAGATGCCGAATATGGAAGGACGCCAGATGATTATGATTGTGGCGCCTCACAAGAAATAAACGCTGCTGCGCAGGCTGACGAAGGCCCGTGCAGGGCCTTTTTGTGTTATAAGAGTTTAGAAACAAAGGAAGAAGAAAATGCCTAAGATGAAGTCAAACAGCGGCGCAGCCAAGCGCTTTACCAAGACAGGTAGCGGCAAATGGAAGCGTAACAAGGCTTTTGCCAGTCACATCCTGACCAAGAAGTCACCCAAACGTAAACGTAATATGCGTGGTACGGAACTGGTGTCGGCTGCAGACAGCAAAGCGCTGGAACGTCTGGTTCCAGGTCGCGGCTGATATAGATTATATAGTTTAGGTTTAGGAGAGAGATATGCCTCGCGTTAAATCCGGAGTACAGGCGCACGCGCGCCACAAGAGTGTTATCAAGGCAGCCAAGGGTTACCGTGGCCGTCGCAAGAGCTGCTTTCGCGTAGCTACCCAGGCGGTGGATAAAGCACGCCAATATGCCTATCGCGACCGCAAGGTGAAGAAGCGTGATTTCCGCAGCCTGTGGATTGTGCGCATCAATGCGGCAGCCAAACAGAATGGTCTGAACTATTCCGGTTTTATGCACGGCTTGAAACTGGCTGGTATTGAGCTGGATCGTAAGGTGCTGGCTGATATCGCAGTTCGCGATGCTGAAGGTTTTACGACGCTGGCAGAAACAGCTCGCGCACAGATTCAGTAAATCGTATCACCGACTGCGGTCGGGATGTTGAATCATGGAATGGCAGGGCTGTAATAGCTCTGTCATTTTTTTTGCTGAGACAGGCATAGTCAAAGGCTTTTACCACAGAGGACACAGAGGACACAGAGGAAATCAAAGGCGCATTCAGTAGGGTGTAAACGCATTGACGCTTGTGCGACAGCAATACGCACTGTTCTGGATGATTCTTTCTTACTCTGTGTCCTCTGTGTCCTCTGTGGTGAATATAGGGGTAAAGGTGATGAGTGAAATTGATGGGCTGAAAACTCAGCTGGAATCATTGCAAAAAGAGGCGCTGGCCGCATTTGCGGCAGCAGACAGTCTGAATGATTTGCAAGCTTTGAGAGTCAACTATCTGGGTAAGAAGGGCGCCTTGACCGAGGTGTTGAAAGGCGTGGGTACATTGCCGCCGGCGGATCGACCGGTGATCGGTAAATTCGTCAACCAGACCAAGCAGGCGCTGGCGGCTGCGCTGACAGCAACCGAGGCAGGACTGGCGGTGAAAGCCAAGGCTGCGCGCATTGAGGCGGAGCGTATCGATGTGACCATGGCCGGGCGCAAAAGCGCCAGTGGCGCATTGCATCCGGTGCAGAATGGGCTGGATGAGCTGACGGCTATTTTCTCGCAGATGGGTTTTGCTGTGGCCGAAGGGCCGGAAATCGAGGATGAGTTTCACAACTTCGATGCCCTGAATATTCCGCCCGAACATCCGGCCCGCGCCATGCACGATACCTTCTTTATCCAGGATATGAAAAATGCCGAGGGTACGGAGCCGATGCTGCTCAGAACCCATACCTCGCCGGTGCAGATTCGCGCCATGAAACGCTTTGTGGCCGAGAACGGCGAACCGCCGCTGGCCGTGGTAGCGCCGGGGCGCGTCTATCGCTGCGATTACGATGTCACCCATTCGCCGATGTTTCATCAGGTCGAAGTGTTCAAGGTTGATCACGATGTGTCGCTGGCGCATCTGAAAGGGGTATTGCAGCACTTCCTGTCCGCCTATTTTGAGAAGGACGTGGCGATTCGTTTGCGACCGCATTATTTCCCGTTTACCGAACCCTCCGCCGAAGTCGATATCGGCTGCGTGTTCTGTAGTGGAAAAGGCTGCAGGATTTGCAAGGGCAGCGGCTGGATCGAGGTATTGGGCAGCGGCATGATTCATCCGAACGTATTGAAATCGGTGGGCATCGACGCGAACGAATTCTCCGGTTTCGCCTTCGGGCTCGGAGTGGAGCGTATGGTGATGTTGAAACAGGGTATTCCCGACCTGCGGCTGTTCTTTGAAAATGATGTGCGATTCCTGAGCCGGATGGGGGTAATGAAATGAAAATTCCTTTTTCCTGGTTGAAAAAGCATGTGGCATTGACGGCCACGCCGAGCCAGATTGCGGATGATCTGGTGCGCCTCGGACACGAAGTTGAAGGCGTGGAAACGCCGCGTGCGGCAGTCAAAGGCGTTAAGGTCGGTTTGATCGAATCGAAAATACCGCACCCGGATGCCGATAAGCTCAGTCTGCTGAGCATCAATATCGGCGAGCCGGAGCCATTGGCCATCGTCTGCGGCGCAGCCAATATGGGCGAGGGTGATAAGGTGCCGGTGGCGACCATTGGCACATCATTGCCGAACGGACTGAAAATTAAAAAGGGCAAGATTCGCGGCGCAGTCAGTTGCGGCATGTGTTGTTCGGAAGCGGAACTGGGCCTGGCTGAAGATGCGGCCGGGTTGCTGATTTTACCCGCCGACGCACCGGTTGGTGCGGAAGTGGGCGATTATCTCGAACTGGAAGCAGCGGTGTTCGATCTGTCGATCACGCCGAATCGCGGCGATTGCATGAATGTGCGCGGGGTTGCCCGCGACCTGGCAGCTGATGCGGGGCTGCCGCTGGCCGACATTGATCACGCATACACTGAAATCAATGCGGCTATTGCTGCGCCTGTCGTATCTGTTGCTGCCGGTCAGGATTGCCCGGCCTATATGGCCAGAAGCATTGAGGGCGTGCGCGTGGCTGATTCTCCGGCCTGGATGCAGACGGCCCTGCTGCTGGCCGGTATGCGCCCGATCAATGGTATTGTCGATATATTGAATTACATCATGCTGGATCTGGGGCAGCCGATGCATGCTTTTGATGCGGACAAACTGGATGGCGATATAACGATTCGTTCGGCTCATGACGGCGAGAATTTTGCTGCGCTGGATGGCCGGGAACTTAAATTACATGCCGGTGATCTGGTGGTCAGCGATAACAGCAGCGTGATTGCGCTGGCCGGCATTATGGGCTCCGAACCATCCGGTGTTACGGCCTCAAGCACAAATATCGTGCTGGAATCAGCTTTTTTCCGCCCGGCCCGCGTCAGCGAAACACGGCGTCAGTATGCTATGGTGTCTGAAGCATCGATGCGTTTTGAACGCGGGGTGGATCCGGCCATGGTGGCTGTTGCTATGGATCGCGCCACCGCCATGATTATTGAATTATTTGGTGGCAGTGCAGGTGAGATTCACCGCTGTGGTGATGCCGGCGCCATCAATGCCGGGCGTACGGTGTCTTGTGCTCTGACCCGCCTTGCCAGCCGTCTGGGCGTGGAAATCCCCGAGTCTGCCGATGCGGTACTGGCGCGCATGGGCTTTGGCGTGCAGCGCAATGGGGATATACTGCATGTGGACATACCATCGTTCCGTCACGATGTGGCGATTCCTGAGGATATGTCCGAGGAATATGCCCGCATTATCGGTTTTGATGCGATTCCGGCCATCCTGCCGCCATTGGCGGCAACGAAACCAGCCCGGCACGATCATGCGATCCACGATGCAGTTGCCGGCGGCTTTTTGCAGGTAGTCAGCTATGCCTTTATTGCGGCTGATGAACAGCGTTTATTTGTTGCCGATGATGGTCGCGATATTGTATTGCAAAATCCGATTTCCGATGCCATGAGCGTGATGCGCCGTTCGCCGTGGCCGGGTTTATTGAATATTGCCCGCCACAACCTGAACCGCCAACAGGCCGGCGTGGCGCTGGCCGAACAGGGGCGTATCTATGCCCGAACGGATGCCGGGCACGATGAACACAATGTGATCGCCTGGCTGATGACGGGTCAGACAGCGCAGGATCAGTGGTACGGGGCTGCGCGCTCGGCTGATTTCTTTGATCTGAAAGGCGCGGTGGAAACATGGTTGTCCTTACGCGGGCTGACCGGTCGCTTTATTGCCGATGATGCGATTCAGGGCTTGCAGGCCGGGCAGAGTGCAAAGATTCTGGTTGGTCGCACTGAGGCTGGCCGCATTGGCCGTGTCGACGGCGATATTGCCGCCGGTTTTGATATGGATGCGCCGGTATTTGTGGCTGAGATCAATCTCGATACCCTGCCGGCAGGCAAGCAGGCGAAGTTTATGCCGCTGCCGGAATTTCCGGGTCTGGAGCGTGATCTGGTGTTCCTGTTCGACAAGGGTGTGAGTGCCGATGCGATTCTCAACGCAGTGCGTAGCGGGGGCGGTAAACTGCTGAGCGAGGCGCATCTGTTTGATCGCTACGAGGGCAAGGGCGTGCCGGATGGCCAAGTGAGTCTGGGCATCCGTTTCACCTTGCAGGATGGCAAGCGCACCTTGACGCAGGCAGATTCCGATGCGGCCTCTGCTGCCATTATCGCTGCCATGGCCAAACGCTTCGGAGCCAG
>CAZXAI010000126.1:0-4877 GCA_964638265.1 uncultured Zetaproteobacteria bacterium | reverse complement strand
AGCCACCGCTGCCGGATCATTGCTCGGCAGGTTGCACTGGAAATTTTCACAGACGTAGGCCGTTACTTTGCCCCCCACAGCTTGCTGCCCACGGGTGAACGGTGCCAGCGTTTCAATCTGTTTATCATGCCATAACACCACGGTGTTGGGGCGATAGTGCCGGCGGACTATATGCAGCATGGTTGCTGCTGCATCCGATGCCGGGTCTCCGGCCAGTACAACTTCCTTACTCTTGCTTTCGGCCATCAGTACGGCCGAGAGCAGATGCAACACACCCGTTGGGGCGCGATCAGCGATGCCGGCAACGTGATCGGACACACTGGCCGCTTCAGCCGCCAGTGCGGCATCGCCGGTCAAACGGGATAAACGCAGCAGATTGTGCATGGCGACAGCATTACCGGATGGCAGGGCGCTGTCGAATATTTCCATCGGACGGGCAATCAGTTCATTGCGCTGCACCACTTGATAAAAACCGCCATCTTTACCTTTGAAGCGGCTCAACATGATTGCATTCAGCTTCAATGCTTCAGCCAACCAGCGTGAATCAAAGCTGGCTTCATATAATTCGGTCAGGCCCCAGACCATGGATGTATAATCGTCCAGTTGCGCCGGGATTGCCGCGTTGCCGGCGCGCCAGCGGTGCAATAACTCGCCCTGCTTATCACGCAGGCGGGTCAGAATGAAATCAGCCGCCTTACTGGCCGCCTGCACATAGCGCGGCTCGCTCAGCGCCCGCCCGGTAAAGGCCAGCGCAGCAATGGTTAAACCGTTCCAGTCGGTTAATACCTTGTCGTCACGAAAGGGGCGGATGCGTTGATTGCGAACAGCCATCAGCTGTTGCCGGTCTGCCGCAAAAGCGGCCAGATCCACCCGCCCGGCACGATGCAGAATATTATCGCCGGTTTTTTTGTGCGTGGCTTCATCGGCAAAGTTGCCGCCCTTCTCCACCCCGTAAGCCTGCATGAACGCATCGGCGCGTTTGCCCAGCACGCGCTGGATTTCATCGGCAGACCAGACATAGAATTTACCTTCCACACCTTCCGAATCGGCATCCTCGGCAGCATAGAACGCGCCGCCGGCATCGCGCATATCGCGCAACAGATAGTCGGCAATATCGCGCGCCGTAACGGCGAAGCTGTCATTGCCGCTGGCCTGCCAACCTTCGGCGTATGCCATCATCAGCATAGCCTGATCGTAGAGCATTTTTTCAAAATGCGGCACCAGCCAGCGGGCATCGGTGGAATAGCGATGAAAACCGCCGCCCAGCTGATCGTGAATGCCGCCGCGCTGCATGGCGGTCAGTGTCTGCTCGACCATGGTGGTGGCTTCCGGCTGGTGTTTGAGTGCGCCGTAGCGCAGCAGAAACAGCAATCGTTGCGCCGTCGGAAATTTGGGCGCATCACCGAAACCGCCGTGCGTAACATCAAAGCGTTTGGCCGTGTCCTGATAAGCTGTATCAATCAGCCCGGCATCCATCTGGCCGGGCGCCGCCATATCGATACTCTTGCTCAGCGCTGTGCCAATCGATGTGGCGGATTTTTCGATGCGGGCGCGATCATGCTGCCACATTTCACCGACGCGATTGGCCAGTTCAATCAAGCCCATGCGACCGAAACGCCCGTGTTTGGGCAAATAGGTAGCGGCGTAAAACGGTTTTTTATCCGGCGTCAGTAATAAATTCAACGGCCAGCCGCCGGAGCCGTTGATCATCTGGGCGGCATGCATGTACACCGCATCAATATCAGGCCGCTCTTCCCGATCCACCTTAATACTGATGAAATAACGATTTAACACCTCGGCCACTGCCGGATCCTCAAACGACTCATGCTCCATCACATGGCACCAGTGGCAGGTAGAATAACCGATGGACAGAAAGATCGGTTTATCCTGCAGCCGCGCCAGCGCAAACGCATCTGCGCCCCAGGCCATCCAGTTGACCGGATTATGGGCATGTTGCTGCAAATAGGGGCTGGATTCATGAATCAGGGCATTGGTATATGCCGGCTCTGTGTTGGTCATGGCGATCTCCTTACTCCAGGCTGGCGTCACCAGCAAACAGACCAGCAACAGCGCCGATATGCGTTTATTGACTGTCAATATCGCTCCGTACGGCAAACGACAAGGCTTCGCCCGGCTCATCGCCGAGTGTCATCACCGAATGCCAGACGCATGTATCCAGATCACGCTGCGGCATGAGCAATACATCGCCGGCCTGCAGGATGAACGCATAACCGCGCTCGACCAGTTGCCGGATAAACAGCGGTGAGCGATCCATCACGGCCTCGACCAGCTCATGATCGAAGCCATCCATATAGTTCGACAAATCCCGTCTGTCGCAGATCAGCATGGCCAGTTCGGTGCGGGCATCGGCTTCGGGCAGTAGTCGTTCGATCTCGGCCGCGTTGTCGTCATGGGTAATAAAGGCTATCAGCTCATCGATCAGAGCCTGCTTGCCCAGTGCCAGCCAGAATGTGCTGCCGGAGAGTTGTCCGTACACCACCCCGTCATGGCCGCGTTCGACATCGTGGTGCATTTGCGCCCCGCCGTTGGGCGCATTGAAATAGACAATGCGCTCGACAAAGGCCGGCGTACCGCCAACCACCGGTTTCAGCGTTTCGATGATGGTGTCACTGTTGGTAATGACGGCGGACTCGGGGAACAGCGTATCACACAGACGTCCGGCCCAGCGCTGACGCACGGGATCAGCGGCCACATCTTCGGCGCACTCCATGCCGAAAGAAAAACGAAAGCGCAGCGATGCATCGGCTTCAATAAAGGACAACCATGAGGCTTTGCACCAGAGATCTTCAGCCACGCAAACCCGTTCACCGCCGACACCTGCTTCCGCATCAAAATAGATTTTCTCGATACCCTGCTCATCATGGTCTTCAAAGGATGACGCCACCAGCGGGAAGTTGGCAGACAGGCGCGCAGCATACGGCGCCTGTTCCAGTAGCGGAGACACTGCGCCTGTTGCCAGCGTTTCTTCCATCAGCCGGTGTGATTGTTCAATGTCGGATTGCCATGGCTGCACATCGAGCACGCCGGGTAGCATAACGGCTTCATCATTGTGCCAGTGACCGGCTATCGCGGCGGCATCCGGCATCTCAGGCCGTGTCAGTTGCTGGACAACACCCAGCTGATAATCCCGCCGCAACAATGGGAAGTATGGGCCGGATGCCGGCGCGGCATCTAAATACTGCATCATCGCGGCCCCGCCCGGCGCAATGCCTCGCTGGCCTCGGCTTCAAACGGGGCAAACGCCTTGTGGAAACGCGCGGCCAGATCTCTGGCTGAGGTCAGATAGGCTGCCGGATCTTGCCATGTTGCAATCGGATCGAGCGTTTCGGGCATATTCAGGCCGAATACAGGATGCGTCTGGAAGGTGGTGTGCTCCAGCTTTCCGTTTAATGCCGCCGATAACAGGGTGCGCGTCAGGTCGATGTCCATACGTTCGCCAACACCGTAACCGCCACCGCTCCAGCCCGTATTGAGCAGCCAGACAGTGACATTGTTGCGCTTGATTTTTTCACCCAGCATATTGGCATAAACACATGGGTGACGAGCCATAAACGGCGCCCCGAAACAGGGACTGAAGGTCGCTTCCGGCTCGCTAATGCCCGCCTCGGTGCCGGGGATTTTGGCCGTGTATCCGAGCAGGAAATAATACATCGCCTGTTCCGGTGTCAGTTTCGAGATCGCCGGCAAGACGCCGAAGGCATCGGCGGTCAGCATGATGATGTTTTTGGGCGGCCCGCCGACGCCGGGATAGACGGCATTGGCAATGGCCTGAATCGGGTAGGCGGCGCGGGTGTTCGGGGTCAGCGTGATATCATCAAAATCTATGCGCCGGGTAGCGATATCCAGCCCGACATTCTCCAGAATCGAACCGAAACGCTGGGTCGCCTCATAAATCATCGGCTCCTTTTGCTGCGACAGATGCTCGACCTTGGCGTAACAGCCGCCTTCAAAGTTGAACACATGGTGTTCGCTCCAGCCATGCTCGTCATCACCAATCAAACGACGATCGGGATCGGACGACAGCGTGGTCTTGCCGGTGCCGGACAGGCCGAAGAAGATGGCCACATCATCCGGATCATCGCCCATATTGGCCGAGGCATGCATGGGCAGCACATCCTCTTCCGGCAGCAGGTAGTTCATAATGGTAAAGATGGACTTCTTGATTTCCCCGGCATAGGCGGTGCCGCCAATCAGCGCGATGCGACGCCCCAGATGCAGAATTACAAAGGCCTCGGAATGGGTGCCGTCCATACTCGGCATGGCATGAAAATGCGGCACATGAATGACCGTAAAATCCGGTTCCTCCACACTCAGATCACGGCCCAGATCGACCGGGCGGACAAACATGGTGCGTGCAAACAGGGCATGCCAGGCATCCTGCGTAATCACCCGTACCGGCTTTTCGTATTGGCTATCGGCGCCGACCAGACAATCCTCGACATAGACCTGCCGGCCTTCCATATAATGGCGCACCCGCGTCAACAGCGCATCGAAATCCTGTTCCGGCATGGCGCGATTGAATTCACCCCACCATACGGTGTCATGGCTGGTGGGTTCATCAACGATGAATTTATCCTTGACCGCCCGCCCGGTGAAATGGCCGGTGCGCACCACCAGTGCCCCCAGATGGGCCAAATGCCCCTCATGATTATGAATGGCATGTTCATACAGACTCGGGGAAGGCAGATTCCAGTACACCGATTCCAGATTTTTCAGGCCCAGCTGGCCGCCGGCCAACGCCTCAATAATTTGATGTGTCATGTAAGACATGGCATGTACCCTCTCATTGCTGCTGCGCGCCAGTGCGCACCCGAATCATCTCGACAGTGTGTACAACGGAGGAATATTTGCAATGA
>CAZXAI010000125.1:0-4933 GCA_964638265.1 uncultured Zetaproteobacteria bacterium | reverse complement strand
GCGGTCAACCCCAAACAGCGCATCCTGCTGCCGCGCATCGTGGCCATTACGCTGGCCGTCCCTCTGCTGGTATCCCTGTTCGATGTGATCGGCATCGGTTCGGGTTATATTGTCGGGGTGGAATTGCTCGGCGTGAATCCCGGCGCCTATATGGCTGAACTGATTGCCAAAATCACCATGCACGATATTTATGGCGGCTGGGTCAAGGCAGTCGTGTTCGGCTTTATGATCGGCATGATCTGCACCTATATGGGCTACCGCTCGGAGCCCACCACCGAGGGCGTGGCGCGCGCCACCACCCAGGCCGTGGTGGTGGCATCGGTGGGCGTGCTGATTGTCGATTATATTTTAACCTCGTTTTTCCTGTAAGGAGTACCGCATGCAAGCATACAGAAAAGTGGAAATCAGCGTGGGCCTGTTCGTGTTTCTCGGCCTGCTGTCGATTGGCTGGCTGGCCCTGAAAATCGGCCAGGTCGGCGGGGTGGGTTCATCCGGATATACCCTGAGCGCAGATTTCGATGATGTCGGCGGCGTCCGCAAGGGTAGCGATATTATGATGGCCGGCGTGATTATCGGTCGCGTGGATACCGTGGCGCTGACCAATAGCGACCACGCCTCCGTTGTCCTGCGTATTCACGACGGCGTCAAGATTGCCGATGACTCGTTTGCCTCGGTGCGCACCAAGGGCATTATCGGCGACCGTTATATTCGCATTACGCAGGGTTCGGATGATACGTTTCTGAAAGCCGGCGAGGAAATCGAAGAAACCGAATCGGCCATCAACATCGAGGATTTGATCAGCAAGTATATTTTCAGCGGTAAGGAGTAATCATTTCACCTCCAGCTACGACGTGTTGCCGCTACGATATGGAAATTCACATCAAGGAGTTCATTATGAAATTTTTTCACCGCATGGTCATTATGGCCGCTTTATTGTTGAGCCCATCGGCATGGGCTGCCGAAGGCGGTTCAGCGGCTGCTGAAGAGGGCCCCAGAGCCGTGATTGAACATACCGTCAATCAAATGATTCACGTGCTGGAAAACCGCCAGGACAGCAGCGTGATCTCCGCCAAAGATCGCGAGGCCATTCGCCAGGTCGTCCAGGGCCGTTTTGACTACCGCGCTATGGCCAGGCGCAGCCTGGGTCGACCATGGAAAAAACTGGACGAAGCCGAGCGCCTGCATTTTACGGAAGTGTTCCGTGAACTGCTGGAGCGTTCATACGGCAACCGTTTAAGCAAATACAAGGGTCAAAAAGTGCTATTCGCGCAGGCTCAAATCAAAAAACACAAGGCGCGCGTCAAATCAACCGTGATTGACGGTGACCGCAAAACGCCGGTCGAATATCGCCTGCATCAGACCAAAACAGGCTGGCAGGTCTATGATATCCGTATCGAGGGCACCAGTATGGTACGCACCTTCTATCAGGACTTCAAATCCATCCTGGCAGACGGTGGCTATTCGAAGCTGCTGAACACGCTGGAAGACAAAATCGCCAAGCTGAAAGCGAAGGATCAGGACTGAATAGCGCAAAAACGCCTGCCACATCCGGCAGTACACTGCAACGCGCGCTGGCTTCATGCCGGCGCGTGTTCCTTCTGCTGCTGTTTGGCTTGTCGCTGCTGGCGGCCTGGATGTATTGGCAGTCGCCGAGCCTGCAAACGCTCAAACCAGCCATCGCGCACTATATTCAGCAGCAACTGCAGCTAAAAGAATTGCGCATGGGGCAGCTATCCTGGCACTGGGCCGGATTTCTCTGGTTGCGCGTGGACGGGCTCGACTTCACCAGCGCAGACGAGTCGCTCGCATTCCATGGCGGCACAGCAGCCGTCCGCATCCCTCTCCGCGCCCTGATCAGCGGCGATATCCAACCGGATCGCATCCGCCTGAGCGGGGGCGCGCTGGATCTGCACATCGGCGGCGACACCCCGCTTGTGGCCAATCAGTTGATGCTGGAGCACGTCAATCTGAACTGGCGTTATGGCGACTGGCACGGGCGAATTGCCGCACTTTCACTCACCCTGGATCATGCGGCCCACCGGCTCAATGCAACATCGCCATCACTCAGAATCTCCGCTCAGATGGATGCGGACGGATTGCCGCATCGCCTAACCCTACACGGGCAGCACACCGACTGGCTGCCTGATCAGCTCGCCCAACGTATGCGTGGCGAGCCTGAATTCAATATCACGGTGAAACGCCTGGATCCGCTGCACTGGCAACTCACCACATCCATCACATCCGAACACACACTATCGATTATGCCGGAAACAATGTACGCCCTGCAACTGAATCAGCTGGATGCGGACATGAAGCTCGCTATTCAACCCGGCGATGCATTGCAACTGGATTCAGTAGCAATAGGCAAGCTGCAATGGCGTCTGGCTGATAACAGGATTACTGCGCATGGGCGCTGGCAGGACGGCGTCCTGAAACTGAATGCCGCATCCGACCGGCTGGCCATGCCGATCATCTGGGCCTGGTTGCGCCCGCTGGGTGATGCGGGCTGGCGACACTGGCTGTCACTGATGCACGCAGGCAGCGCCAGTCAGACAAGCGCTGCACTGAAGCTGGCATGGCCCGATCCGCTACGGGACTGGCCCGACCCGGATGCGTGGAACAAGATGCAATATCACCTGCATGCCCAGGTGGAAGATGCTGATTTTGCGCTCGGCATGTCCGACGACACATTACGGCACACCCATGTTCAGGTGGATCTGAATCAGGACGGCATGCATGCCACATTTCTGGATACGCAATTGCCGCGAGACCTCGGCCACTCCAGCGGCACCTTGTTTATTCCATGGAATACGCTGGAATTGCATGTTGCGGGCAGCTCCACAGCCGATGTCGCCAAGCTGTTGCAATGGTTCGGCCCCGGCGACATCGCCGGCTGGCAGTGGCATCGCGCCAAAGCGCACAGCACATATAAACTGCTCTGGAATTTGAATGAAGCGACGCCGAAACAGGCCAGCGTGATCCTGCATCCGGACGGCAGCTGGCATGTATCGCTGCATGGACTGGATTTAAACCTGTCCGGCGGGGCAGTACACTGGGATCAGAACAGCGGCCTGAAAATGACCGATATGCATATCTACAACACCTATTTGCATACATCCTTATCGCTACAGGCAGCAGCCACGGACAACAAATGGGCAATCACCGGACTCAGCGCTGTCGGGACTGGCCAGCTGGCGCCGCTGGCAGCTCATTTTCAGCTGCCTTTGTCGCATGCCGGCGGTACGTTTACGACCAATCTGAACTATGATGGCCACTGGTTCGGTCAGCTGGATTTGCAGCAGGCCAGCTGGGAGAGGTTGCTCGGTTCCAGCAAACAGGCAGGTGACCCGCTCTCTATTCGTTATCAGGGCAAGCTGGATTTGAGTGGCGATGCGCCCACTATCCATCTCAATAACATGTCCAGCCAGGGCAACAAAATTAAGTTGTATGAAGGCGCTGCCAGCATCAACCGGGATGGCTTAAAAGCGCAGTTAAAAGGCCTGCACACGCCGTCGTTCAGCGGTTCGCTGGATATCGACATCCCGTTTGACAATAAAAGCGCATGGAAAATTTATGCCAACGCCCGCTACCTCAATCGAAATGCCCTGCCCGAATCACTGGATCACCCCGAGCAGGTGCTGGACAAAGACTGGTTGCTGCGCGCTGATATTGATCAGTTTGACTGGGACGATGCCCGCATGAGCGGCGTACATATCAACCTGTCATCCGGCAAGGACAGTATCGGTATCCTGGAGGCAGCCCAGATTCATACCACCCAGCTGGATATTATGGATGTCGATGCCCGTTTTACCCTGCCCGGACAGGGGCGCGTTGAACTGCGTACATTTTCCGCCAGCCTGGAAAAACAGCATTTGGCCATGTCCGCCACACTCACACCGCAGACCGGCGGTGGCATGCGCTGGCAAGGGTTTGCTGAGTTAAGCGGTGATTTTGGCCATTTGATGCGCCTGTCCGGCTTGTCCGAAGGGTTTATCGGCGGCACCAGCCATATCCTGTTTTCCGGCCAGGGTATCATGTTGCGCGAGCAGCCCTGGTGGCAGGGGCTTGATGGTCGGCTGCGCTTGCGTGTGGATCAGGGGCGCATTCTCGAAGGCGGCACCCTGACGACCTTGCTGGCAGCCATGAACCTGTCCCAGTTACCGGCGTTACTGCTCGGCCAGCGCCAGGACCTGACCGGCCCCGGTATTATGTTCAAGCGCTTGCAGATGGAAGCGATTATGCAGAATCAGGATATCCGCATTCGTAATGTCGCCATGCGATCAGCCGCATTTGACTTGGTCGGCCATGGCAGCATGGACATCGCCCGAGCCGTGATCGACCTGTATCTGGTTGTCAAACCGTTACAGAACCTCGATGCATTGTTATCCAAAATCCCCCTGTTGCGTGATATCCTGGGCGGCGCTTCGCACAGTCTGTTGCGTAAAATCTATCATATGCACGGCCCGTTCAACGATGCCAAGGTGGATGAAGTCAGCCCGGAAGATGCCGGTCTGGCCTCAAAAGGGTTCATCGAACACCTGCTCAGTCTGCCCGGCGAATGGTTCGGATCGGATAAAACGCCGACGCCACAGCCTGGCCGTTAGTCTGTCCCGCAACAAAGAGGATTTGACGGGGGCTGTCGTTCGCATTATGTTGCGCGCCTCAAGCAGTGGGGGATCGTCTAATGGTAGGACAGCGGTCTCTGACACCGTCAATCGTGGTTCGAATCCACGTCCCCCAGCCAGATTAATGCCTGAATGTATCAACAAATACTCAGAGCCTTCGAGCAATCGGAGGCTCTTTTTTTATGCCGGCGCCACAACAGGCCAGAGATGCACGAAGCCCTTCCCGCCCCCTTGTGCGCTAATGCAGCAATTCAGCCACCGCTGCCGGATCATTGCTCGGCAGGTTGCACTGGAAATTTTCACAGACG
>CAZXAI010000124.1:0-4954 GCA_964638265.1 uncultured Zetaproteobacteria bacterium | reverse complement strand
TTGTTGGTCAAACAGGCATGGCTATTACCCCTGCCTGAGCCGATGCGGCTGTGTAGATATCAGGGCTGGGAGAATGCCCCTTCGATATCAGCCAGGGCAGGGAACCACTCAATCAGCCATGCAGAGATGATGCTGAAACTGCCCAGAAAAATCAGTACCCCAACCAGAATTAACAGGACGCCGGATACTTTCTCTATCATGCCGAAGTGTGATTTGAAATGCTGCGCCCAGCGCAGGAAGGAGTCGGTCGCCAGCGCAGCCAGCAGGAAGGGGATGCCCAGCCCGAGTGAATAGGTGGCCAGCAACATAATGCCATGCATCATTTCCGCCTGAGCGCCGGCCACGGCCAGAATGGCGCCGAGTATCGGGCCGATGCACGGCGTCCAGCCAAAGGCGAATGCCGCCCCCAGCAGCAGCGCGCCCATGCCGTGTTTGGCATTGATGCCGCCGGTATCAAAACGCGCCTCCATCATCAGCAACGGGATGCGAATCAGACCGGTATAATGTAGTCCGAACACGATGATGATCGCACCGGCCAGCTTGGCCAGCATGGCCATGTGTGTCAGCAACCATTGCCCGAGCAGTGATGCCGATGCGCCGAGTGCGATGAATACCAGGCTGAAGCCGGCAATAAACCATAACGACTGCCCCAAAGCATGCCTGCGCGCCGAAGATGCGGCTTTCCCGCCGTCATGCTGACGCAGCTCGTTCACGGAGACGCCGGAAATATAAGATAAATAGGCCGGTACCAGCGGCAACACGCAGGGTGACAGAAACGATAATAATCCGGCAATCAATGCACCGGCAAATGTGACTTCAATCATATAAACTCCGTTATGGTGGTGCAGCAGCGTGGCCGCCCATATCCCGTGGCTTGGTCTGGGGAATCAGTCCGCGCTTACACCCGGCCGAAAGTTGCGCCGCTATTTATCAACGCGACCGCAGCCTGCTTTTATTTGTCCGCAACGCATGTTTCTGCATGCACCCAGTCCGCATAGGCCTGGGTCGTTTCACATTCCATCCGAATAATTTCCGGCAGATCATAAGGGTGATGCTGTTTCAGCCAGTTGACCACATCGCCGCTGCGTGCCGGGCTAGTTTTGATGTTGATATAATATTCATCAGTCTGCTCCAGCTGGCCTTTCCACGGATACATGGACACCCCCGGCCCGGTAAGCTGAACACAGGCCGCCAAATGCGTAGCCATGAGTGCGTGAGCCAGAGCGCTGGCCTCGCGCATCGAACTGACGCTGGTATGAATCAGGCAAATTTTCTGCATGCGCCATGGTAGCGCATTTATAAGCAATCGGAAGCGCGGCAGGCAATGAGGAGCGGAATTTTCCCTGTATTCAGGCTAGTCTGTGGCAATGCAAATTATTCACCATGATATTCAGGCCTACCCGGAATCGATGGCCGAGCAGGAAAGCCGTGTTGCCGCCATTCTGGCTGGCACGGCCAGGCCGGGCATTATTTTCACGGAGCACCCGCCGCTTTATAGTATCGGCACATCCGGCAGTGCAGCGGATGTGCTGCATCGCAGCATTGATGGCGAGTCCATCGCGGTGTATCCGACAGGTCGCGGCGGTGAAGTGACCTATCACGGGCCGGGCCAGCTCGTTTGTTATGTCATCGCCGATTTGAGGCAGGATCAGGATCTGCATCGCCATGTGCACCGGCTGGAAGAGATGATGATTGGCGCTCTGGCTGATTTCGATATCCATGCAGGCAGAGACCCGCGCGGCATAGGCGTCTGGGTCGAAGGCAAAAAAATTGCTGCCGTCGGCGTGCGCTGTCGCAAATGGATCACCTTTCACGGCATTGCCCTGAATATCGATCCGAACCTGCGTCATTTCTCCGGCATCGTACCCTGCGGCATGTCTGACGCGCCGGTCACATCCATGCGGGCGCTGGGCTCGGATGCCAGCCGAGATCAGGTGGAACAGGTGATTGGCCGGCATTACGTCTCCCTGTTCGGGTCGGGGTGAACGGTGTCGAAAGCCGCGCAGGTCATATTACCCAGTCGGATCACCGTGCACAAGCATGTGTATCGTGGTGACAATCGCTTGCGGGTGGCGCTGGTCGGCCACCCCAACAGCGGCAAGAGCACGATTTTCCATGCCGTAGCCAGCACCCGTTACCGCACCGGCAAACTCAGCGGTACCCATAAACCCTATGCCGAATGCCCGGTTCAGATTGGCGTGGATGAAATTCACCTGGTCGATCTGCCCGGCCTGTCATCGCTGCGCGGACTGGAGGGCGATGACCTCGAAGCGCTGAAATACCTGCTGTGGGGCGATGCCCGCCCATTGGTTTCACGCCACGAACGCCATGATCCGCCGGCGCCGTTTCCGCGCCCCGATGTGTTGATTCAGGTGATTGACGCCAGCACCCTGCAACAAAGCCTGGAGCTGTCACTGGAACTGGCGGAACTGGGGTTGCCGGTGGTGATTGCACTGAATATGATGGATGAGGCGCATCGCAAAGGGATTGTGGTCGATGTCGATGCGCTGTCTGAAAAACTGGGTGCGCCGGTCATTCCGACGATTGCTCTGAAGGGGCATGGCCTGGAACGCTTGTTTGAGCGGGTGCTGCAATCCGGCCGGAATCCCGTCTGCCCGTTGCCGGCGCCGCCGAGCCCGCATATTCAGCACTGGGCCAGCCGCTTACATAAAGTCATCGACAGGGCGGACATTCTTCAGGCCTTCGCCATTCCGGCCAATATGCTGACCATGAATCTGCTGGAGCAGGATAATTATCTGCGCAGCGAGATCAAATACCACTTTCCAGCGGTAGCGCCAGCCATCCACGCGCTGCGTGAACAGGCCAATGCGGCATTGCCCAGAACATTAACCGAAGAGGTCAGGGCGGATCGCCACCACCGCGCTATGACGCTGTACGACGAGGTGGCGCGCCATGTGCACCAGCCGAGGGTCAGTTGGGAAGATCGCATGGATATGCTGTTCCTGCATCCGCACTGGGGTTTACTGGGTTCACTGGCTGTATTTGCGGCCGTGTTATTCATGGTGTTTGAAGTCAGCACCGGACTCGATGCCATATCCTCGGCCCGGCTGACTACCATGATCTCCGCCTGGCAGCCCGATACAGCTGCCGGGGTGATTGGCCGCGCTGTGGCCGACGGCCTGATCGGCCTGATCGGGATTGTCGTACCCTATATGCTGCCGCTGGTGCTGATGCTGGTGGGGCTGGAAGAGAGCGGCATCATGCACCGGATTGCCTTTGTGGTGGATCGCTTTTTCCATGCCATCGGCCTGCACGGACGGGTGGCGGTGCCGTTCCTGCTGGGTTTGGGTTGTAATGTGCCGGCCATTGCCGCTACCCGTGGATTGAGCAGCGGTCGCGACCGCGTTGTCGCTTCGTTATTGATTACCTTCGTACCCTGTTCGGCGCGTTCTGCTGTGGTGCTGGCGCTGGGCGCCAGGTATCTGGGTGCAACCGGGGTGTTCCTGTTATTTATATTAAGCCTGCTGGTGATTGCCCTGCTTGGACGCCTGCTTTCACACCGCTATCCTGAAATCAGCCCCGGCCTGATTCAGGAGATTCCGCCCTATACATGGCCAAGGATAGCCCCCTTGCTACGCTCCACATGGCAGCGCAGTAAAGATATCGTCACCATCGTATTACCGCTGCTGGTCGGCGGCAGCATCGTGCTGGCGCTGTTGCAATTCATGGGCGGTGATCAGGTCATTAATATGATGCTTTCCCCGGTCACCGGCTGGATGCTCGGTCTGCCCGTGGCGCTCGGCGTGCCCATTTTGTTCGGCGTACTGCGCAAGGAATTATCGCTGATCATGATCTATCAGGCGCTGGGCACGTTTGATGTCGGCCAGGTGCTCGACTGGATTCAGATTGCCACGTTTCTCGTCTTCCTGTTATTTTATATTCCGTGCATTTCTACGTTTGCCGTGATGGTGAAAGTTATTGGCCGCAAGGATGCGCTGTTTTCCGTCGCGCTATCCATTGGTGTCGCGCTGATTGTGGCGCTGATTGTGCGCCTGTTCTTGAACGGGGTGGCGGGGCTGATGTAGGGGATCGGCAGATGCGTCAATGGTGTGATGGTTGTCACATCATAGGCTGACGGCGGCAATAGTGTTGGCCCTGTGGACGGCAAGATGCTGTCCGGCGTATAACAAGGAGGTTATGATGAAATATGTGATGGTATTGATTGCAGTCGTACTGGCCTTTATTGCAGGCACGCAGATTTCCAGCGCCAGGGGCTTTCACCTTCACGCCGCACTGAACCAGCAGCATGACACATCATTGATCGATTCCATGGCATCTGAATGGCTGGTGCCGGATAGTGCCAGGCGCATGTTGGCCTATCACAGAGCCTTCAAACAATAACATATTCGGTTAACGCAGGCAGTCATCTCCCCCTCCCTTTATTGACTGGCTGTCGCCCGGCACACGCCCTCCCCCTCGGCGGTGCCGGGCGTTCTTTTTTCAATGATGGTTATCGGCTAACGGATTAAAGCAGCGCTTCTCCACCATAAAATAACCATGTGTGGAGGGCATGTCCTGATAGCTGATCTGGATGCTGTCCGCATCGCTGAAGGTTTGGCTGGTGCCAAATACCACATGTTCCTGATGCAGGATTTCCGAGCCTCTCGGATAGTCAATACGCATGGCATGATCCGAATCCCAGTGAATGATGGCATCATAGCCGTGCCTGAACGAAAAACTCTGCATGCTGCTGTTGAAGTCTTTGTTGGCCGGGCGAATATTGATGCTCAGGGTCTGATCCCCCGGCCTGTCGCCGCTCGATACGCGGTAAAATGTTGCCACCAGTTGCCCGGACGGGGATGGGCACGCAAACATAATATCTGTTTTATTACCGAAACCGCAGCCACTGAACAGCAGGACGACGGCCAGCAGCGCCGGCCTCATGTCATGGCCGAGAAACGGGCCCATTCTGTTTCCACCCGCTCCAGACAAT
>CAZXAI010000123.1:0-4967 GCA_964638265.1 uncultured Zetaproteobacteria bacterium | reverse complement strand
CAGGATGCCATACCGATGCAAACCCGGCTGCGTGAAATACAACAAGAGCAGCGCATACTTACTGAACAGTTGCACGAAACAGGAGCATAACCGCATGACAAAAAACAGTCAGGAACAGATTTCTATTCGCGAGCTCGGCACCTTGATGGCCAAGGGCAAACAGGCCGGTTTCATTACCTATGATGATCTGAACAAGCATTTACCCGGCGGCCTGGTTTCCGCCGACCGGGTGGAACAGCTGATCAATGTATTCACCGAAATGGGCGTGGAGGTGGTCGACCCTGAACGTGCGCCAACCGGCGCCTATGCCATGCGCAAGGATCGCCTGCGCAAGGAGGATTCCGCCCTGCGCGCCGACACATCGCAGCTCGGCACAGTGGTGCGCATTGATGATCCGGTGCGTATGTATCTGCGTGAAATGGGCACGGTGGAACTGCTGACGCGCGAAGGCGAAATTGAAATTGCCCGCCGCATTGAAGAAGGCCGCATGCAGGTGCATGAGGCGATCTGCCTGTGCCCATCCACCTTCCGCGAAATCATGCTGCTGGGCGAGCGCATTATCGAAATCCGCGATGAAGCGCTGGAAAACGAGGAAGAACCGAATTTCCGCGACATTATTGATGTGGATGAAAAGGTCATCAATGCCGCTGCCATCAAGGAATACGAGAATCGCATGAGCCGCAGCGAAGACGGCGATGATGAGCCCGATGAAACCGAAACCAAGCTGGACGGCGAACAGCTGACTGCCGCCATCAAGGCGCGTACCGCCACGCCCGATGGCACCCCGATGATGGAGACGGTGATTACCAAGGAAGAGCAGCTGGAAGAAGCGCTGACGCACTTCGCTACCGCCAAGGCATTCCATGATGATTTCATCGCCGTCAAGAAGCAGCTGGCCAAGAAGCCGAATGATGTAAAATTACGCGCCAAAAGCCGCGAGGCGCTCGATGGCATGTTGATGGAACTGGTCAGCATTCCGTTCTCGCCGCGCCAGCTCGATCAACTGGTGCAGCGCTTCAAGAATGCCGTGGATCGCGTGCGCCGGTTTGAACGCACCATTCGCGATTATGCGCTCAAGTCGCGCATGCCGCGCAAGTTGTTTCTGGACACATTCCCGCCCAATGAAACCAATGAACGCTGGGTGGATGATACCATCAGACAGAACAAGGAAGCCGCCTGGGTCGAGAAGATTGAGGACGTCACCGGCAAGATCAAGGAAAACCAGCGTCGCCTGAAACGCGTAGAGCAGGAAACCGAAATGGATGTGGTCGAGCTCAAGGATGTGGCGCGCAAACTGACCATGGGCGAAGCCAAAATGCGTCAGGCCAAGCGCGAAATGATTGAAGCCAATCTGCGCCTGGTGATTTCCATTGCCAAGAAATATACCAATCGCGGCCTCGGCTTTCTCGATCTGATTCAGGAAGGCAATATCGGCCTGATGAAGGCGGTGGAAAAATTCGAATGGCGTCGCGGTTATAAATTTTCCACCTATGCGACATGGTGGATTCGCCAGGCTATTACCCGCTCCATCGCCGATCAGGCGCGCACCATCCGCATTCCGGTACATATGATTGAAACGATCAACAAGATGATGCGCGTTTCCCGCCAGATTGCCCAGAAAATCGGCCGCGAACCCACACCGGAAGAGCTGGCGGAATACCTGGAGCTGCCGGTGGAAAAGGTCGAGCAGATACTGGAAGTCGCCAAGGAGCCGGTCTCGCTGGAAACGCCGATTGGCGATGATGAAGATTCCCAGCTGGGTGATTTTGTCGAAGATGAAAAGGCGGAGAATCCGCTCGATGCAACGGTGGGGGCAGCACTGGCCGAAGCAACACTGGAAGTGCTGGAAAACCTGACCGACCGCGAACAGAAAGTGCTGAGAATGCGTTTTGGCATCGGCATGAATACCGATCACACCCTGGAAGAAGTGGGCAAACAGTTCGGCGTGACGCGTGAACGTATTCGCCAGATCGAAGCCAAGGCGCTGCGCAAATTACGCCACCCGTCGCGCGCCCAGAAGCTGAAAACCTTCGCTGATTCTCCCGATACGGCTGTACAGGTAGAAGGCGCAGCGCGTTAACGCAGCCTTGCCCATACAACAAAGGGGCCTGTTCTTGCGAACAGGCCCCTTTGTTGTTATCAACGTAGCGCTACCCCGGTGGAATATGAAGGCGCTCAATCGCAGTCGCCATCCGCGTTGACGGATCGATACTGACCAGGGTGGCGAAAATCGAGGCGCCGCGCTCCACCGCTTCAAAGCGTTGCGGCAGTCGTTGCACCATGCGCCTGAGCGCACCGTCCACCTTCATGCCGATAATCGATTGATAGGAACCGGTCATGCCGATATCAGACTGGTAGGCTGTGCCCGAGGCATGAATGATGTCATCACAGGTCGGCACATGCGTATGGGTGCCGTACACAAACGAGGCGCGTCCATCCAGATACCAGCCCATGCCCATTTTTTCACTGGTCGCTTCGGCATGCATATCCACCAGGATCGCATGGACATCGTCCGGTATCTCACACATGGCCCGATCAACGGCTGCAAACGGGCAATCCCATGAACCCATAAACACCTGCCCGATCAGGTTGATGACAGCCACGTTATAGCCGGCCGCCGTTTCCTGCACAGTCCAGCCGCGCCCCGGCGCAAATGAGGAGAAATTCATCGGTCGCACATAGCGGTCATCATCGTCGATCTGTTCGAGAAAATCACGCTGATCCCAACAGTGATTGCCGTTGGTCAGCACATCGACGCCGATGGCAAACATTTCATCGGCCACCTTTTCCGTGATGCCGAAGCCATGCGCCAGGTTTTCACCGTTGGCCACGACAAAATCCACCTGGTGCAAATCAATCAGACCCGGCAAATGCTCTTGCAGAGCCCGCCGGCCGGCCCGGCCAAGGATATCGCCAATGACGAGAATTTTCATACGTTCGGGCATTCAATGACCTCTTTTTCAGTGATAATACAATCCAGCGGCGCATCATGCACTTCGACAGGGATATGTGCGACCTCCTGTCCGGAAAAAGCCAGGCCGATGACCTGATCCAGCCCATGCCGGTGCTGACTCAGCCAGTAGTCAAAGCAGCCTTTACCCATGCCGAGGCGATTACCATGCCGGTCAAATGCCGTCAGCGGACACAGCAAGGTGGTTTTCGCGCCATGCCGCCACGGCTCTCCGGATGATGGTTCCAACACCCCGAAGCGACCTGTTTGCCAGCGGGTTCGATCTGTAACCAACAGCCATTCCATATGTCGGTGGTGACGGGTGACCGGTGCAAACACCCGATAATCCGGCAGATGAAACAACCGTTCCGTAGCCACCTCGGATGGCATGGCACGATAGGCCAGCAGGGATGTGCTCGTCACGGGGCTGCTGCTCAGATATGCACGCAAACGATCCATAATTTGCCCGGAATAACGCCGCCGCGCATCGGCTGGCAGCCCGGCCCGATAGGCCAGTGCCGCCGCCCTCAAGGAGGCTTTGCTGTCGCAATCACTCATGGATGCGGGACGCACGCGGGCACAGCCGGATTAATGGAAACATGATTGTGACGGGACGGGGGATACGGAAAGGAGGATACAGAAAGGGCGCCCCCGCGCTGGCGTAATGACAAATAGTCGTCGAACCCTCTAACAAGAGGTGGGCGCCGCACCTCGGCCTCAGGTATCCCGAAAGGGGGACGCACATGGCCAAAGTAGGTAAGCTCCCATTCGACAAGTATCGGCTCAGGCAACATGCTGCCATTCGATCAACGCAGGGGCGCTTTCGCTAAACCTTCTGCCTGTAATACTACATTGTCCAGATCAGATATCAAGCCTTCCAGCCCATCCACTCCGGTCTGGCTTTTCTTCAACAGTTCACCGGCCAGGTTCAGGGATACCAGGGTCAGCAAGCGGTCGGAAGCCACGGAGGCGCCCATGTCGCGCAGCTCGTCAATATGTTCCTGTACCAGATTGGCGGCGGCCATGACCTGTTCCGGGTCTTCGTCGGTCAGGATAGAAAAATTGCGCCCCATCAGGGTGATATCGACAGCATGACTCATGGTTGTTCTTCCTTGCTGACCATCAATTCATCCAGCTGCTCAATGGCATGCTCGACTCTGGCTTTCGCTTCAATCCGGCTGTTCTGCAGACTCTCCAGCTCATTCTCCAGCTGCTGCACCTGGTCGCGGCGCTTGCGCAGCTCATGTTCGGCAATGCGCACCACCTCGCGCATGCGGTGATTATCCGCAATCGTTTTTTCCATATTGCGGCGAATCGTGGCCATATGCTCGGTTAATGCATGGATGCGCTCATCCAGCGCCTGCTGTGGATTATTCTGCATGCATGACATTGAAGCACGTTCACAGCATGAATTCAAGCAATACTGATCGCGCCAATTGAATTCCCTGACTGAAGCATCCCGGGCTTGCAACTCATTCTCCAATCCGTGTACTATCTGTCGCCAAAATGAAGCTGGAGGTACCCATGGCTATCGATTATGCATGGCTGGAAGATACGGTGATCAAGCGCAAACTGACAGAGGGAGAACATGCAGCCCTGGATCGCCTGTTGCTGGAAAAGAGTTTTGCCAAACATGAAAATATCCTGACTCAGGGCAAGCCGGGCGGCGTACTGTATATCCTGCGCTCCGGCCAGGCGGAAATCAGTGCAGATAGCAATGGCCAGAAAATACTGCTTGCCACCGCCAAGGAAGGCGCACTGTTTGGTGAAATCACCTTTTTGACCGGCGATGCTGCAACTGCAAGTGTCGATGCGCTGGAAGATTGTCTGGTCTATAAACTCAAACGAGAGGACTGCTCGCAGTTAATGCAGAGCCAGCCCGAACTGGTGTATGCGCTCATGGCCTATATGCTGGTGCATGCAGCCAGGATTATTCGCTCCAGAGATGCAGATCATGCCAGCATGATGGAATATATCGGCTCTTCACACAAATAACGCGCGGTGATCTGGGATATGA
>CAZXAI010000122.1:0-5070 GCA_964638265.1 uncultured Zetaproteobacteria bacterium | reverse complement strand
CAGGGTAGCTACTCCCTGCCTATCCGCCCGGCCAACTGGTTACATTGAATGAGCGTTAATGATCTGCCTTATTCGGCGTTCAGTCAGCCTGTGCTTCAATGCAAGTTGGCTGGCTGTCATGCCCTTACTGTAGTCATCCATCATACGCCGGTTGCGCTCGGTTTTACTGGCGTTCTTTGTAATATAAATGGTTTCACCAGCAAAGTGCTGGTGACTTTCCAATTCAATTTGTCTGGCTGCATCAAGGGGAAACTCTGGCACCAACTGCATCGCCCTGGTCAGTACAAAGCCGATAATGTCATCTGACTCTCTAATTGGTGACACGGTGCACCACCTCATAATCACTCATGCTTATTAACCCAAGCTCTTTTACTTGAAAAAAGCATGCGGTTTTGGTCAGGCCGTTGCCAGGAACGCGTTCAATAAATGTGATTCGTTGCGTGGTTGGGTCGCCCTTGTCTGGCTGCCAGTTTACCGTATCGCCCGGTTTTAATAATGATGGTCTCATGCTTCAGCCCTCCTGTTAATCGGGATCACGTCCGCTCCTTCACGCAGTCCATCCAGATAATCAGCCCAGTGCTGCATCATTTTCTTCCGTTCCGGCAGGTGCTGGGCATGGTTATAGGCACGCTTCACATCATTGCCTTCCTGGTGGGCTAGTTGTCGTTCAATCACATCAGATGGCCAGCCCTGTTCATGTAACATGGTGGATGCCATACCTCTGAATCCGTGCGCACAGATTTCCTCTTTAGCGTAACCAATACGCCGAAGGGTTGCATTCACTGTGTTCTCGCTCATTGGCCGGCCACCGCCACGAATAGAAGGGAATACATACCGCCCACCACCGGTCAGCGGTTGCAGTTCTCGCAGAATCGCCACCACCTGACTGGCCAGCGGTACAATATGCATAGATTTCATTTTCATTTTCTCTGCCGGTATACGCCACTCCGCTTTATCCAAATCGATCTCCGACCATTCGGCATGTCGTAATTCGCCGGGGCGAACAAACACATACGGAGTGATTTTCATAGCGCACTGCACAACAAAGGTGCCTTCAAATGCATAAATGGCTCGCAGCAGTGCACCTATAGCTTTTGGGTCTGTTATGGTTGCTCTGTGCTTCACTACTTTGGGAGTCAATGCCCCGCGCAAGTCTCTGGATGGATCGCCACTGATGCGAGCCGTGGCCACGGCATAGCGGAACACCTGCCCGATGATGGAGCGCAGCTTGTGGGCTGTAGTGATGGTTCCTCTGCTTTCTGCCTTGCGCAGCACTGCCAGCACATCAGCGGCCTTGATTTCATCAATAGGCAGTGAACCAAGCCACGGGTTTATATCATTGGCTAACCATCGCTGGATGCGCACGGAGTAGGCTGGAACCCACTTCACCTTGTTCTTTTGCATCCATTCACCTGCTACGCCTTCAAATGTGATTGACCTTTGCCGTGTGCACTTTTCTCTGCGCTCTTGCTGTTTGGCTTGGCTGGGGTCGATATTCTTCTCCAGTAGCTTTTTAGCTGCTTCGCGTTTTTCTCTGGCTTCTTTCAAGCCAACTGAAGGATATACGCCTATGGATAGCGTTTTTTCCTTACCCGAAAATCGATACTTCAGTTTCCAATACTTGCCAGATGGCTTCACCAGTAAATATAGCCCAGCGCCATCCGATAACTTAATCTGCTTTTTTCCATCAGGAACCTTTGCTGCCTTCACTTTCACATCTGATAGCGCCATATCACACCTCATATATGGGGGTTCTTTTCTCATGGGGGTATATCAACCCGACAAAGAACCCCCATAAAAACCCCTTAACTGGGGGTCTTTAAGCGGACATTATAGGATAGTATGGGAGTTAAAACAAGAAAAAAGCCTGCAAACACTAGGCTTACAGGCTCTTATGGGACATTGTGATATGTTGAATTGGTACTCCCAAGGGGAATCGAACCCCTGTTTCCGGCGTGAGAGGCCAGCGTCCTAACCGCTAGACGATGGGAGCATCTTTGCGAAGGGTGCGATTTGTACTGTTATCCGTCACCTTCGTCAATGACAGGTTTTTCATCCCCTCCCAACAGCTGGGATAATACCCTCTCCAGGGTTTCATCTTCACGCTTCAGGCGGCGTTTTACCATATAGGCATTGGCGCCGGCAGCCAGTGCGCGTTGCTTCTCATCCTCGGATTCCAGCGTCGCCAGCATCAAAATCGGCAGACCCTGATATTTATCCAGGCTGCGAATACGGGTGATCAATTCAATACCATCTACTTCCGGCATGCCCAGATCCGTGACCAGCAGATCATAATCGCGCAGGCCAATTTTCTCCAATGCGTCCGTGCCGCCAATAGCAGTATCGACACGGAAACCCATCGCCTCAAACATGGATTTTTCAATTTCCAGCGCAATACTGGAATCATCCACCAGCATCATACGCTGTTTGAATGCGCCGCTGCATTTATCGGTAAGCTCAGGATCAGGCGCTGTTCGCCACATTTCCTTCAAGCCGTCGGGATCAATGAGCAGCAGCACAGCACCATCGCCTGTAATCGTGCACCCCATCAGACCCAGCGGCTGATAACGTTTGAGATAAGGGTCTATTTCCCGAACCAGAATTTCTTTCTCGGCTACCACCTCATCCACAACCAGACCTAAAAAACCTTCCAGGTATTCGACAATAATAATACTGCATGCGCCATTCGGTCGTGCTGCCCGTTTCTGTTTCAGGATGCGATGCAAATCAATGATGGGCACCCGATGCTGTTCGAAATCCATATAACCATGACTATATGGCCCATGCCCTGTCTTGACTGCCAGCTGGCCAAACGGCATCACCTGCCGGACAAGGTTTGCCAGCAGCCCGAAACGCTGCCCGGCAATGCTCAAGACCATAGCCTGCCTGACCGCGATGCTGGCAGGTATGGTTAATCTGAACTGGGTGCCCTGCCCTTTCTCGCTGTGAATGTGAATGGTGCCGGTCAGTTCATGCAGCACAGCCTGCACCACACTCATGCCCATGCCCCGACCGGCCAGTTCATCAACCTCATGGCGTGTGGAAAATCCGGGCTGAAAGATCAGCTCCATGATTTCCGACGCATCCATTTCAGCCGCCTCGGCCTGACTGACAAGCCCCTTGGCAATCGCGCGCTCACGGATCAGGTCGATATCCATGCCCCTGCCGTCATCGCTGACAATAATTTCCACATCAGCGCCCTTCTGGCTGGCTATAATGCTGATTTGCCCCTGTTCTGGCTTGCCGCACTGCTGCCGTACAGCCGGGCTCTCGATACCATGCGCCACGGCATTGTTGATCAGGTGAACCAGCGGCCCGGTCAGCTTTTCAGCCGCAGCCTGATCCATCTCCACCGCATCACCGGCCAGCAATAACTGTACTTTTTTGCCACTGCGTACGCCGATATCCCGCACCGTGCGCGGAAACACAGAAAAAATCGTATGTAATGGCCTGAGCATCAGGCCTAGCACCTGATCGCGCAAATCATCCAGCATGGCGGCGGAACGGTGCTGGCGGCTTCGCATGGACTCACCCAGCTGCTGGAGCTGATGCAGCTGGCGATCAAATGCACCCTGCCATGCCGCCTGTGGCTGTTGATCGGCGCCTGTCATTATGGCTTGCTGTAAATCGCGAAAGCCCTGCACGACCTGCTGTAGTTCCTGCTCCGGAAACGCCTCCATATAGCGACCGGAACCCAGCTCAATAATCTGGTTGGACAGCCGTGCAAAGCGCGTACGATCAACCCGCAGGAAATTGCCCGACCCCTGCTCCACTGCAGCACTGTCCATTTCCAGACCGGTCAGGTCGGGGCGAAAGTTGACCGGCTCAAGCGGCTTATGCTGTTGCTCTGCTTCGCCACTGTCGGCGGGCCCGGCGTTGATGCGCTCACCCTGCAAAGACGCTTCCATCGAACCCATCACAGCGGCAATCAGGTGTTTGGGCACCTGAGTTTTCTGTTTCCCGGTCTTGTTGCTGGCCATCTGGGCAGTTTTTGTCTGGCCGGTACCCGCGCTGTTATCCCGCTCCTGTTGTGAACTCGTTTTCAAGGCGGCGAATACGTCACGCCTTGCATCGATAGCCAGTCGCGCCTTAGCATCCACAAATTGTAAACGCTGCTGCAAACTATCGTGTAAATCATACAGAAACTGCATGAGCGCTTGCCGCTGTTCCGGCTCACGCTGCAAGGTGGCATCCAGCGCATCCTCAAACAAATGCGCCAGTTCGCCGACATCCTGAACGCCGAGCATTTGCGCCGACCCCTTGATATTATGCGCTTCCCGACGCAGATGGATAACACCTTCAGCATCCAGTTGCCCGGACTCCAGCCGAACCAGATACTGATTGATCGACTGCAAGCGCTGGCAGGCTTCATCAAAAAAAGAGGCCAGAAAAGCGGATGTGTCGAATCCAGTCATAACAGGGTCACCCGGGGATATATTGCAGGCTTTACGCCTCTCCCGTTCACCCCGCTGAACGCCACCTCGGCCCGCTTTACCCGGCTGGGCTGCAGGGGTCCCCTCACCTGAACAGGCCAGCGCATGCAAACAGCTCATATAACATGCCGTCAATCTCGACCTGCACAAGCTTTTCAGCCCCGGATGCAGCCAGCAATAGCGCCTTGTTCACACGCCGTATGCTGCACACCTCGTCGGCCCAGATGCCGACATGCATCACCGGATGATGCAATAGCAAAAACCGTGTGCGCGATGTTTGCGCCCTGTTGCAAGCCGGCAGACTGGTCACCCCGCCAACATCAATAATGCAAACAATCTGCCCGTGGATATTGGCCAGCCCGATCACATGCGCCGGCCCCATTGGCACCGCAGTCAAACGCGCCGGTCGAACCACTGCCCTGATTTCCGATGCGCGCACCAGCAGATTTTTTCCACCCACCACGATATGCAGCACCTGTTCCATTTCCATGCGCTCCGGATCTGCCACAACGGCTTGTCCGCTGGCCGGCATCAATGCTGACTCCGGCCCCGGGAGGCCATCTGCTCATACAAGACCAGTATTTTCCTCACTCGGGCCTGCAGCTTCAGCGGTTCAACCGGCTTGCCGATATAATCA
>CAZXAI010000121.1:0-5168 GCA_964638265.1 uncultured Zetaproteobacteria bacterium | reverse complement strand
CTGGATATCGAATCGGCCCACAAGGCCCTGACCAAAAGTAATATATACAGAGGCAAGATCACCAAGGTGGAAGGCAGTCTGCAGGCCGCCTTTGTCGAGTATGGCGCTGCCCGTCAGGGTTTTTTGCCCTTGGGCGAAATTCATCCCGACTACTGGAGAGAGGGCGCTGACAAGAGCGCCAACCCGCGCAATGTCTCGATTCAGGACGTACTCCAGGCCAAGCAGGAACTGCTGGTGCAGGTCGTCAAGGAAGAACGTGGCAACAAGGGCGCAGCCCTGACCACCAATATCTCTCTGGCCGGTCGCTATCTGGTATTGAGTCCGAACACCTCACGCGGCGGTATTTCACGCAAGCTCTCCGATGATGAACGGCGCTCGATGAAAGAAATCCTTAAACAGCTCGAAGTGCCGGACAATATGGGCCTGATCATCCGCACCGCCGGCAAGGATCAGACGCTCGAAGCACTGCAACGCGATTATCAATACCTGCGCCGCCTGTGGGATGAAATCCGCATCAGCAGCGAAACAACCCCCTCGCCCGCCCTGATCTATCTCGAAGGCGATCTGGCCACGCGCGCCATTCGCGACCATTTCTCCGATGATATCGAAGAAATCTGGGTGGATAATCACGAGATTTACACACGCACCAAGGCCTTTGTCCATGCCGTACTGCCGGGCAAGGAAAAGCTGGTCAAGCTGTATCGTGGCAAAAAACCGTTATTCCGCCATTACGGGGTCGAATCGCAATGCGAAGAAGTGCATGACCGTGAAATCAGACTGCCTACCGGCGGTTCCATTGTACTCGATCCCACCGAGGCGCTGACGGCCATTGATGTCAATTCCGCCCGCGCCACCAAGGGCAAACATATCGACGATACGGCCCTGGCCATCAATCTCGAAGCCGCTGAAGAAGTGGCGCGCCAGTTGCGCATTCGCGATATCGGCGGCCTGATCGTGATCGATTTTATCGATATGGCCAACCGCAAACATGGGCAAAAGGTGGAGGAGTTGCTGCGCAAGGCGTGCAAACGGGACAAGGCTCGCATCCAGTTCGCCCGCATTTCCCGCTTCGGCCTGCTGGAAATGTCGCGCCAGCGACTGCACCCGTCCATACGCGAATCGACCACCGAACCCTGCCCCCGCTGTCAGGGGCGCGGCTTTATCCGCACCGTCGATTCGATGGCGCTGCAAATGCTCACCCGCATGGAAGACTGGGCCGAAAAAGGTAAAAAACCGACCCTGGTGGTGCAAGTGCCATCTGATACCGGTGAATACCTGATGAATAACAAGCGTGCCAATATCGCCCGCATTGAAGAAGCCTATGAAGTACAGATCACCATGCAGATCCGCCCCGATCTGGATATCCCGCATTATCGCATTGAACGCCAGTGGCATGAAAACAATCAGCTGCGCGTGGAAGTGCTGGAGGATACCGGCAAACGCATCAAACCGCCGCGCAGCGCCAAAAAGATGAAGCCGGTCAAGCCGGTAGTCGGAGTACCGACTCCGCCACCAACGCCTGTAACTCAGGCAGAGAAAAAAGAAGGCCCGCTGAAAACACTGATCGGTTTCCTGACCGGTGCCAGGAAAAAAGAGGCACCGAGCAAAGAAGCCGCCGTGCCAGCAGTGGCAGAAAAGACTGAGCTGCAGCAACAGCAAACCCGCCCGACTCGACGCCGACGCGGTGGTAACAGGAACCGAAAAGGTACCCCGTCCACCCAAAAAACCGAAAGCAACGATACAGGCAACACGCAAAAAAACAGCCAGCCACAAAAACCGGCCAAGCCAAAACCACAAGCGCAGCAACAAACAGCTGCCGGAAACAACAATGGTGAAGCCGCTGCCGGCGACGCTAAAAAACGCCGGCGCAGACGTCGGCGCAGGCGTCCGGCTGCGGCCAAAAATGGTGCTGCCACACAGCAGGCAACGGCTGATGGTCAGCCTGCTCCGGCGCCCAGCCCTGCGCCCTCGCCAGCCCCAACATCCACACCTGCTGCCGGCACGACCAGCAAAGGCGAGTGAGCGATAACGACGGCCATAAACACCTGAGTTTCACGATAACTGAAACTCAGGATGGTCAACGCCTCGATGCTGCCCTGACCATGCTCAGCGGCCTGAGCAGAAACCATATTCAGCAACTGCTGAAAAGCGGCCATGTTCAGAACCGGGCAGGCACAGTCATAAAACAGGCATCGGTGCGGGTCAGGGAACACGATAACTACCAGCTGCATATACCGGCGCCGGAACCGTTAGCGCTGCAAGCGGAAGCGATTGCACTCGATATCCTGTTTGAAGACGAACATTTAATCGTCATCAATAAAGCCGCCGGCATGGTGGTACATCCGGCCCATGGTCACGATCGTGGCACGCTGGTGCATGCGTTGTTACACCACTGCACCGACCTGCCGGGCATCAACGGAGCCGAACGCCCCGGTATTGTACACCGGCTCGATAAAGATACCTCCGGCTCTCTGGTGGTGGCAAAAAGTGAAATGGCGCATCGACAGCTCAGCGATATGTTTGCTCGCCACGACCTGAATCGTCAGTACATCGCCTGGTGCCGGGGCGTGCCCCGCTGGCATAGCAAGCGCATTGAGCTGCCAGTCGGTCGCCATCCCCAAAACCGGCAGAAAATGGCCGTCACCAGCACTGGTAAAGCGGCCGTTACCGATGCCCGGGTGGAACAGCTGTTCGGGCCATTTAGCCAACTGCGTTTGACCCTGCATACCGGACGCACCCATCAGATTCGCGTGCACCTGGCGCATGAGAAACTACCCGTGCTCGGCGATCCGGTTTACGCCCGCAGCTACAATCCGCCAGCCGACATCCCCGAACCCAGTCGCAGTGCCATTGCAGCGCTCAAACGTCAGGCCCTGCATGCCGAATTACTGGCGTTCAAACATCCGGTCAGCCATGAGCCAATGTGCTTCAACGCCCCCCTGCCGGCTGATTTACAACAACTGGTGGATGCCCTGAATATGAATTATGGCTGAAGCATCTTTTATCCGTTCGCAGCTCCTGACCAGACATGGCATCATCGGCATATTCACGCTGCGTAGCGGCGGCGTCAGTCCGCCCCCGTTTGATTCACAAAACTTCGGCGCAGGGCTTGGTGATGCCGACAGTCATATCACCCGAAACATGCACCGCCTTATCACATCGGTAGCGCAGCTTGCCATACCGCACCAGGCCATACAGACGCACGAAACCGGTCTGTTATGGTGTAAGGGGCAGGGCAAGGTGCATCCACAGCCGGCGGATATATTGATCACAGATCAGCCCGATACTGCTGTCTGCGTGCGCGTGGCCGACTGCTTGCCCGTGCTGCTGGCCGACCCGGAAGCAGGCATCGCTGCGGCTGTGCATGCCGGCTGGCGCGGCACTGCCGCCGGCATCGTGAACCATGCCATTGGCACCATGCTCGAACATGGCGCACAGCCCGGAAACCTGCTCGCCTCGCTTGGCCCCTGCATCGGCCCCTGCTGCTTTGCCATTGGCAGTGATACTGCCGATGCACTGGCCAGAAGTGCAGCAGGCGCGGCAGCATTCATAGACCACACATCCGGCCTGCATGCCGATCTGGCTGCAATCAACCGCTTGCAACTGCTGGGAGCCGGTCTGGATGAGCACCATATTGAGTTCAACAGGGCATGCACAGCATGCGAGCATGAACGGTTTTTTTCATTCCGGCGCGACGGTCAACGAGCCGGGCGTCAGCTTGCCGTTGTCGCCATCCCGTCCAGCACGTAAGCTTCGCCGATGAACCTGAACCTGTCCAAATTAATCCTGCTCATTCTCATTGCCGTTGTTGCCGCCGGTTGCTCCAAACATGATGATTCATCCGCCAGGAATGGCGCCCAGCAGGCCTATGAGAATGCCAAACGCCTGATAGCTAAAGGCAGTTACGCCGACGTAGCCATGAGTCTGGAAAAATTCAGCGCCAACTACCCCTACAGCAAATATGCCACCCAGGCTGAACTGTTACGCATTTTTGCCGCCTATAAGGATGAGGAATTTGTATTATCGGAAACGCTGAGCAAAAAGTTTGTTGAACGCCATCCCACCCATGCCAATGTAGACTATGCCCAATACATGCTGGCCATGAGCTATTATAAAGAACGTTCACCAGCCGAAAAAGATGCGACCATGAATCAGATGGCCATTGATGCGTTCAAAAAACTGCTCAAGGATCATCCGGACAGCGCCTACGCCAAAGATGGACAAAGCCGTTTGCAATCCCTGTATAACACACTGGCCAAACATGAACTGACTGTCGGGAAATTTTATTATGACAGGGATCGTTTCGTGGCTGCCGCCAACCGTTTTCTGACAGTCGTGCGTTTGTATCAGACCACTCCCTCCATTGAGGAAGCACTCTATTACCTTGCCGCTGCCTATGCCAGGATGAGCATGGACAAGGATGCCCGGCAAACAGCCGCCCTGCTCAGGTATAATTATCCCAACAGTTCATGGAGCGCCAAAGCAAAACGATACCTCTAATGCAGTACCTGGATCGATATGGCCGGCGAGCGCATGTCCCGCTGTTTATCTGCATGCTGGCATGTCTGCTTGGCGCATGCAGCGGGCAGGACAGAGCCAGTATCCGCGCCGTACTGGATGCACGCGATAGCGCCGTCAGCCGCCATGATATCAATGCTTACGCGGACTTGTTGCTGCCCGGCTATGAATATAAGCATCACACTGAATTCGAGACCATCAACAGGATGCGGAAGCTGTTCGGTCAATTTGAGAAAATCGAAATGACATCCAACAATCGCACCATACGCCTGCTCGATCACAACCATGCGGAATGTGAACAGAGTTATATGCTGCACGTGCAGGCCAACGGCGCATGGCGACAGATCAATCAGCGCGAACGCATCAGCCTGACCAAAACTGCATCCGGCTGGAAAATCAGCGGCGGGTTATAGGATTTCACCGCAAAGGGCGCAAATTTTCACAAAGGAAAAAACCATAGAAGTCTATGTGATCGCGTCTATAGCCAGTCCTTGGGACATGGTATTTGTCACAAAATAACACATGCAATCATCATAAACGTCGCACGCCTTTGCGTCCTTTGCGGTGAAAATGTCTTGACTGAATCAAAGCCACGCATCAGCCGGAAAATCATCGACCATGATTGCGTTTCGGACAGCAGCGCGCGTGGC
>CAZXAI010000120.1:0-5206 GCA_964638265.1 uncultured Zetaproteobacteria bacterium | reverse complement strand
AATAGTTTTTATCAAATATAGGTAAGGTAAGAATATGCAGGCATTGAAGATAGCATTTATCGGTGGCGGTAATATGGCTGAGGCGCTGATTGCAGGGCTGACGCGAGGGGGGCATGCGGGTCGCATCCGCGTATCGGAACCCCGGCAGCAGCGCCGTGATTTTCTTGTGCAAAGCTATGGCGTCGAGTGCGTAGAACAGAACATGGATGCGGTAGCCGGTGCGGATGTGTGGGTGCTGGCCGTCAAGCCGCAACAGATGAAGCAGGCTGTCAACGGTCTGTCTGAGCATTTAACAGCCGATACCACCGTGGTCAGTATTGCAGCCGGGGTGAGTACGGCATCGCTGCATGCATGGCTCGGAGAGCAGGCTCATATTGTGCGGGTGATGCCCAATACGCCGGCTCTGTTGGGGGCGGGCATGTCAGTGCTGTTCAGTGATGCCGATGAAGCGCACAAGCAGCGTACGGAATATGTGCTCAACGCCTGCGGCGAATCCCTGCGTGTTGAACGGGAAAAAATGATGCATGCCGTGACGGCTGTGTCCGGTTCCGGCCCGGCCTATTTCTTTCTGCTGGCCGAGGTGATGCAGGCGACGGGTGTCAAGCTGGGTCTGGATGAAACGGTGGCCGCCAAACTGGCGGCTCAGACTGCGCTGGGGGCAGGGAAAATGCTGGTCGAAAGCGGACGTTCGGCTGAAGCATTGCGTCATCAGGTGACCAGTCCGGGTGGCACCACGCAGGCGGCTATAGATGTGATGTATGAACTGGGTCTGCCTGCGGCTGTGCGTCAGGCTGTGCTGGCCGCCAGCAAACGATCCGAGGCGTTGAGCTGATGTCCGCTTATGACAATGTATATATGATCAGAACGGGGAGCTAAGCATGTTTATTCTGGGTTATTTTTTACAGGCCGTGGCCGGGGTGCTGCATATTCTGCTGATGACGGCGACCATCGTTGTGATTGCCCGGGCGGTGTTGTCGTGGGTATCGCCCGACCCGTACAATCAGATTGTGCGCATCATTAACCAGCTCTCCGAGCCGTTGCTGTTTCAGGTCAGAAAACGGGTGCCTTATATCAGCGGTATCGATTTCTCGCCGCTGATTGTGTTGTTAATCATCATGTTCCTGGATAATTTCCTGGTTGCTACCCTGAATCGCATCGCCATTCCGCTGATTCAGGGCGGCTGATGGTGATCGGTTCGGCAGATCTGGATGCATTATGCTGTGAAGGCAAAGGCGGCCTGTATCTGAATATCCATGCTCAGCCCGGTGCGCGCAGACCCAGCCTGCGCGGGCTGCATGGCGATGCTGTGAAAATCGCCATCGCTGAAGCAGCACAGGACGGTAAAGCCAATAAATCCATCATACGCGTGATTGCCAAAGCACTGAATTTGCCGGTTTCTGATGTGGCAATCACCGCCGGTATGACTGCCCGGCGCAAACGCGTGTTTTTGCACGGGGAAGCGGCCAGTCTGAAGGTCAGTATTCTGAACTGGCTCAATACCCATGCCTGACTCTCAACCCGTCCTGAAACATCCGCTGTTCTGGTTGCTGCTGATTTGCGCGGTCAATTTCTTCGCTTTTCTGGGCGGGCATACGCTGTGGGATGTCGATGAACCCAATAATGCCGTCTGTGCGCGCGAAATGCTGCTGGAGCATAACTGGTGGGTGCCGATGTTCAACGGCGGTTACCGTTTTGATAAACCCATCCTGATTTACTGGCTGATGATGCCGCTGGATGCCCTGTTCGGCGTGAATGAATGGACGGCGCGGCTGCCTTCGGCGCTGCCCATGACCGGACTGGTGCTGGTGATCTGGTTGATGACGCGCCGTTTGATGGCCGCTTCTGCAACAGTTGTGCGCGACAATGCGGCCCTGATGGCGGCGGGTATATTTGCCACGGCGCTGCACATGATCGTCATGGCGCGGGCGGCGGTGCCTGATCCGCTGCTGATGCTGGCGCTGGGCATTGCTCTGCCGGCGCTGCTGATTGTCTATCTGGAACACAGGCAGCAACCAGACCCGGGACGCATGCCGGGGCTGCTGATTGCCGCCTATGTCGCCATCGGATTCGGTACGCTGGCCAAGGGGCCGATTGCCGGCCTGATGCCGCTGCTGATTATCGCCGCATTTCTGACCCTGATGGGGGACTGGAAGCACTGGCGCCTGTTTCATCCATTCAAGGGCGTAGCCATTGCCCTGGCCGTTGCCTTGCCCTGGTATATTACTGTGGGCGTGTTAACGCACGGGGCCTGGCTGGAAGGCTTTATTTTTCACCAGAATATTGATCGCTTTACCGGTGCCTTGCAGGGCCATCATGGTTTTCCGGGTCTGTATATCCTCAGTCCGCTATTGGGCTGGTTCCCGTGGACTGGTTTGCTGGCGGCGATGTTATGGTTTGGCTCATGGCGTTTGACAGCCCTGAAGAAAGAGCCGGTGCGATTGTTTATGCTGTGCTGGATCGGTGTCTATATAGGTTTTTTCAGCATTGCGCGCACCCAGTTGCCCAACTATGTCCTGCCTTTGTTTCCGGCGGCGGCCATGCTGATGGCGTATGAATGGGCGCATGGCAGCGATGCACTGCGCCGGCGGGCGCTGAAATGGCTGGCGTGGACAGCCCTGGTGCTTTCCACGGTCATGGTCATTGGCGGCGGTATTGCCATGCAACAGCAGTGGCCGGGCGAGGGGTATTATATTATAGCCCTGCTGCCGGTGGTGCTGGCTGCCGCCTGGCTGGTATGGAACAAACAGTGGCTGCGGCCAGACAATGCAACAGTCGCCGGAGATGTGCGCTTGATCTTGGCGGTCGCGATGACCGTTTCGATAATCTTCCTGACCGGCTGGTCGGTGAAGGGGATCGATCACCATAAAATCAGCCAGACGCTGGCCGGCAGCGCCACCGCAGCAGGTTTTGACGGTAAGGAACTGGCCACATTCCACTATTTCCAGCCGTCGTTGCTGTTTTATCATGGCGGTCGCTTGCCGATGTTGACCACGGTGGAGCAGGTCGGTGACTGGCTGGTGGCCGGCAAGGCGGTGGTCATGGCGCAGAATGCGCTGGAACTGTTGCCAAAAGAGATTATTCCCTATCTTATTGTGCATGCCCGCGTGCACGGCATGTATGCGCGGCGCTGGTTGTTGCTGGTGAGTTTGCAGCCGCAGGGGAATAAACAAGGGGAGAACACATGGCCAAAACAATGATTTCAATTGTTGTGCCGCTGTACCACGAAGAAGAAAACGTGCCGCTGCTGGTGGCGGAAGTGGCGGAGAAACTGGATGGCCATGATTATGAACTGATTCTGGTCGATGACGGTTCTGGTGACGGCACCGTTGCAGCGGTAAAAAAAGCACGCCAGTCAGACGAGCGCGTGGTGCTGATTCAGCTGCGCCGCAATTATGGCCAGACCGCCGCCATGAGCGCCGGTTTCGAGCGCGCACAGGGCAAGTATATCGTCTATATGGATGGCGATTTACAAACCGATCCGGCGGACATTCTGAAGCTGCTGGAGCGGCTGCATCGCGATAAGCTGGACATGGTCAACGGCTGGCGCAAAGACAGGCAGGATGATCGTTTGTCGCGCAATTTCCCCTCCAAAATTGCCAATGCGCTGATTCGTCGTTCGACCAGGGTGCGCATGCACGATTATGGCTGTCCGATGAAACTGATGCGCGCCGACGTGGCCAAGAATCTGCGTATCTACGGTGAGCAGCATCGTTTTCTGCCGGCGCTGGCGAGCATGTATGGCGCCAGAATCGGCGAAGAAGTGGTGATCCACCGGCCGCGCCAGTTTGGCGAGAGTAAATACGGTATCGGTCGCACCATACGCGTGCTGCTGGATTTGATGCTGATTGTGTTTTTCCAGCGTTTTACTGACAGGCCCTTGCAACTGTTCGGCCCGGCCGGTCTGGCAGCGCTGCTTAGCGGCTTGTTTATTGATCTGTATCTGGCATCGGAGAAATTGTTTTTCGGTGCGGAACTGGCTTCTCGCCCCATGCTGCAACTGGGCTCGCTGTTGATTGTGACCGGCATACTGCTCTTTGGCATCGGCCTGATTCAGGAAATGCAGACGCGTATCTATTACGAATCCACCGGCCGCCGCCATTATAGTATACGCGAAGAAGATGATGATGAGTGAATGGTGAATGGTGAAAAATTAGGCGCGAGGTGTAAAAACGGGGCGATTGTCCTGTGTTCTTCCACATTCACTATGCTAAATTCTGAATTCTGATCATGCTATGGATTAAACTGCTGCTTTCAGCTCTGGTGCTGGGATATCTGGGCTGGACGCTGGATCTGTCCGGTATTGCCGCATTACTGAAAACGGCCGACTGGCGACTGGTGTTGCTGGCCTGCTGCTGCCTGATTATCGGCCAGGTGTTGTCGGCGCTGCGCTGGGTCTGGCTGGCGCGCGGCCTGGGGCTCACGGTCATGATGGCCAGGAAAATTCAGCTGTATTTCCTCGGTATGTTTCTAAGCCTGTTTCTGCCCTCGATTATTGGCGGTGATGTGGCGCGCGGCTGGTTGCTGGCCAGGGGTAAAGACAATGCCGCTTGGCCTGCTGCTGCCAGCGTGGTGCTGGAGCGCATGAACGGCGTGGCCGGGATTGGCCTGCTGGTTTCGTTCTGTATGTTGTTTCTGGATGTGCCGGTGCTGTGGATGCTGTTGTGGAATGCAGGGGTGGTGATGCTGTTTGCCATGCTGTTGGCATCACCCTGGTGGTGGCCGCGTTTGGCAGCCTCCGGCTGGAGTGGCAAACTATCCGGCTGGAAGACACTGCCGCTGACGGCTCCGGCATTGCAATGGGCATGGTGGAAGAGCCTGCCAGTCTCCCTGCTGTTTCAAATACTGGTGGTGCAGGCGCATGTATTGCTGGGTATGGCGGTTGGCATGGAATTGTCATGGTTCGCCTACGGATTCATGGTATGTCTGGTGGCATTGGCTTCCGCCGTGCCGGTTTCGTTTAACGGTTTCGGTATTCGGGAGGCCGGCTATGTTGGCATCGCGACATGGTTCGGCGCATCGGCTGAAGCAGCCGGTGCGATGGCGGCATTATGGGTGCTGGTACTGCTGATCGCCGCCATTCCCGGTGGCATCGTGCTGTGGAATATGGGCGGCATGAAATTGCTGCAATCACCCCGACACTGAAAGACTAATCGCAATGTGATGATCAGATAGCAGCAGGTGGAGATTGGCTTCCCGTTGCGGAACT
>CAZXAI010000119.1:0-5208 GCA_964638265.1 uncultured Zetaproteobacteria bacterium | reverse complement strand
AAACAAAAAGCGGGGAGCGGCAAAACCGCTCCCCGCCATTCACAGAAGATATGATATCCCTAAACCGGGTGGGAATACTGTTTTTATAACATCTTCTGCAATGCTATAGCTGACAGTCGCCGCTTAACCCAGCACCTGTTCGCCATGTGATGTGATATCGAGTCCTTCGCGTTCTGCTTCTTCATCCACACGCAAGCCCACAACCATATCAATCACCTTCAGAATCACGAAGGTAACGACTGCGCAATAGGCAATCGTGGCCAGCACAGCCTTGATCTGAACAAACACCTGGCTGCCGATGGTCATACCTTCAGCCAGACCTGCGCCGCCAAATGAGGAGGACACAAAGACGCCGGTCAGCAGCGCGCCCACGATGCCGCCAATGCCATGCACGCCAAACGCATCCAGCGAGTCATCATAACCCAGCGCTTTCTTCATAAACGCAACCGCGCAGAAACACAGTACGCCGGCAGCCGCACCAATGGCCAATGCGCCAATCGGGCCGACAAAACCGGAAGCAGGCGTAATCGCCACCAGCCCGGCTACAGCGCCGGAGCAGGCGCCCAGCAGACTGGCTTTTCCAAACACCACCTTCTCAGCCACACACCAGGCCAGCACCGCAGTCGCAGTAGCGACCTGAGTCACCAGCATGGCCATGCCCGCCGTACCGTCCGCAGCCAGCTCGGAACCGGCATTGAAACCGAACCAGCCCACCCACAACAATGCTGCGCCAATCATGGTCAATACCAGATTGTGCGGCATCATCGGCTCTTTCGGATAACCGGTGCGTTTACCCAGCATCAGGGCGCACACCAGACCGGCAACACCGGCGTTAATATGCACCACGGTACCGCCTGCAAAATCCAGCGTACCCATATCGCCCAGGAAACCGCCGCCCCAGACCCAGTGACAGATCGGCGCATAGACAGCCAGCACCCAGATGCCGGTGAACAGCATGACAGCGGAGAATTTCATACGCTCGGCAAATGCGCCGATAATCAGCACCGGCGTAATGATGGCGAACGTCATCTGGAAGGTGGCAAATACGGTTTCCGGAATCGTACCGGATAAGGTATCATAACCGACGCCTGAGAAAAACGCCTTGCCCAGACCGCCGATAAAGGCCGTGCCCTCGCCGAAAGCCAGTGAATAACCCAGCACCACCCACAATACGCTCATCAGGGATGCAATCGCGATCGTCTGCATGCACATGGATAGCACATTCTTCTTGCGCACCATGCCGCCATAAAACAGCGCCAGACCCGGCAGTGTCATCATCAGCACCAACGCAGTGGATGTAAGCATCCAGGCGGTATCGCCTGAACTCAGCTTGGGTGCATCTTCAGCAAATGCCAGTGCAGGCGTCAATAAGGCCGCCGGAAGCATTAAACCGATTTTTGACATCATGTTTTTCATTATTTCCCCTCCCTTGTTATAATGCATCCGCATCGGTTTCACCGGTGCGAATACGAACAATTTTTTCAACATCAGATACAAAAATTTTACCATCGCCCACTTTGCCGGAACGCGCTGCTTCAACAATAGCATCCACAACCTCATCCACCTGAGCTGCGCCAACCACGACAGAGATTTCTGTTTTGGGCACGAAATCGACATTATATTCAGCCCCGCGATACAGTTCGGTGTGACCTTTCTGGCGACCATGACCACGCACTTCAGTGACTGTCAGACCGGTAACGCCTATTTCAATGAGTTTATCTTTCACATCATCCAGCTTGAACGGTTTGATGATTGCTCGAATCATTTTCATATGCTTCTCCTTTATCGTTGTTTTGTTTCAATAGATTGAGACTCAGGGGGATGGATGCAGCCATCCCCCTGTGCCATTCCGATCAGGGAGATCAGAAACCGTAGGTCATTTCAAATGCGTATGAGGTGACAGTTTTATGGCCGGGCGTACCGTTTTTATCAGCCACGGCTGCGCCGTTCTTGTCGGAACGCACTTCGATCAATGCACCCAGTCCGCCGCCCAGTGCAGCAGTCACAGCACCCGTATAGGCTGTGGATTTACCGGCTGTCGCACGGTCAAAATCAAAGTAGTCATAACGCAATGTTGCACCGAACATATCGGTAAAATCATAATGTCCCATCAGCATATATCCTTTTGTACGGATACCTGCGCCCTGCATGTTTTTGGTTTCATTGTATTCGCCGCCAATCAACAGGTTTTCAATCAACTCAATGGTCGCATCCACATCTGTTACTTTCAGCGCCGCTGCGCCTGCGCCATTGGTATTCTTGTCCTGAATATAGGAAATGCCGACATTCACGCCTTTGACCGGGGTAATACCGAGGCGACCACCAAGCGTTTTCGCACCGCCGGATGTTGTGCCGTTCAAGTCCAGACCGCCTGTATAATAGACGGATGCGTCAACCATACCTGCTGAACCGGACAACATGGCACCGGTTAAATTGGTCGGCAGGCCATAGTTAAAGACCAGCGCATGCGAAAACTGATACATATCCGGCGCATCCAGCAACTCCCAGCCGATTGGCGCATTAAATTTACCGAAGGTGAATGTCAGTCCGTCTTCGCCCAGTAGCGGCAGCCCAGGAACCGAATAGGTAATATAGCCCTGCTCGAACAGCCCATCATTGGTAACATTGCCACCAGCACTCGGACTGGCATTTAGATCAAAACGCAACCCGATGTTGCCTTCATGGTATTCCAGATCCAGCTCGACCTGATCCAGGCCAAAGCCGCTTGTTTTGGGCGTGCCGGCATTACTGCCCGACCATGACGAGTCCACAAACCCGCTGACTTGAATATTGTCCAGCTTGTCTTTCAAACTGCCTGCGCTGGCCAATGCAGGCGCAGCCACCATCCCCATACCTACAAGCGCTGCCATCACTGTGTTCTTTACTTTCATTGCTTATCTCCCTTATTTTTACTCATCGTCCCACATCATTACGATTACGGACACACAGATATATAGCAATGTATCTGCCACCATGCCATGGTTAAACAAGTTAAATAAAAACAACAACTTAAGGAATATTCAAGAGTGCCGATCGAGGCGGGTTGCCTAAATTATAGGCTTTTATGCAAATAAAATACGCACCACACCCCATAAGGCATGATGCGATCAGACAAAACAGATGCCAGCCGGCAGCGTGAAACCGGCTAGTTTTTTCCGGGGCGAAACACCTTGCACTGCTCGGGATCAGCCTCCAGGTAAGGGCCGCCAATCAGATCAATACAATATGGTACGGCGGGAAACACCGCATTCAGGCAATCAGCAATGGCCGACGGCTTGCCCGGCAGGTTGATGATCAGCGAATGGACGCGAATACCGGCGGTCTGACGCGACAGAATCGCAGTCGGTACAAATTTGAGTGATTCCTGCCGCATCAGCTCACCAAAACCCGGCATCATTTTTTCACATACAGCCTCGGTTGCTTCAGGCGTGACATCACGCACGGCCGGACCGGTGCCGCCGGTGGTAACGATCAGACAGCAGCCCTCATCATCAGCCAGCGCTTTCAGGGTGTCCTCGATGCCAGCCTGATCATCGGGAATCACGCGTTTCACAGCCTCCCAACCGGAACTCAGCACACGCTCAAACCACGCCGCCATCGCCGGGCCGCCCAAATCCTCATATTCACCGCGACTGGCGCGGTCTGAAACTGTAACAAAGCCAATTTTCGCTTTCATTGATCATCCTTTTTTAGCCACGGATACACACAGATAAAACCATAAAAGTCAGGTTATTAAGAAAGTGCGACAATTCAGTGCTTGCTTTTCATCTGCGTCGATCTGCGTTCATCTGTGGCTATAAACCTGCTTCTAACTGAAAATCCATACCCTGTAACAATTGCACGCTTACTGTATCGCCCGCATTCAGGGTTTCCTGATCGGACGGCACAATCACAAAACCATCGGCCTGCGCCATACTCATCAATACGCCACTGCCCTGCGCACCGGTTGAACGGGCGATATACCCGTCTGCATCACGTTGCAATGTAGCGCGTACAAAATGGGTGCGACCCGCCCGGTCTTTCAAATCATGCGCCAATCGCGCCCGGATTGTGCGTCGGAACAGTTTTTCATGCCCGCCCATGAACCGCAATGCAGGCGCAACAAATTGCTCGAAACAAACCATGCTCGATACCGGATTTCCCGGCAGCCCGAACACCGCCGTACCTGTTTTCGACGTCCCGAAGGCCAGCGGATGGCCGGGGCGCATGGCCACGCGCCAGAAATGCATACTAATACCCAGCGCCTCCAGCATCGGACGCACAAAATCATGATGGCCGACCGATACCCCGCCGCTGGCCAGCAGCACATCGTGCCTTAAGCCCTGCGCCAGTTTGGCTTTCAGTTCAATCGGGTTATCGTGTGCAATCCCCAGCAGCGTCGGCCTAATACCGAGCGCCCTGCACTGCGCATACAACGCATGCGAATTGGCATCGGGAATTTTATTTTCATCTATCGGCTCATCCATGCCTTCCAGTTCGTCGCCGGTAGACAGAATCGCCACGCTGGGGCGCGCCACCACCGACACCTGCTGCTGCTTGACCATGGCCAGAATCGCCAGCACGCCCGGCGTGATTTCCATACCCTTAGCCAGCACGACTGCGCCATTGCTCAGGTTCTCGCCCAATGGCCGGATATTCGCCCCATTCACCGGCGGCACCAGAATCAACACATGATTACCGTCCTGTTCGGTATCCTCGACTCGCACCACCGTGTCCACCCCATCCGGCACCGGTGCACCGGTCATAATCCGGGCAGCCCGGCCGGCTAATACCTTCACCTGCGGCATCTGACCGGCGCGAATATCATCCACCACCATCAGGCGCGCAGGCTTATCAGCGGTCGCCGCCACGATATCGGCAAAGCGCACCGCATAACCGTCCATCGCCGATACATCATAAGGCGGATGATTGCGATTTGCTGCCACATCCGTCGCCAGCACCCGCCCCAGCGAATCATGCAGCGCCACCGCTTCGGCTGCCATGACCGACACATGCGATAACACACTCTGCTGTGCCTGAGGCACCGACTGGTAAGCTGACATATCATCTCCTGATCTCGAACGACACACACCACTCCGCCATTTCATGGCGCTACAGAGGGCTCCGCATTTAGAATGAAATCAATACGGCTTGCAACTCTAACAGCAAGCTGATTTATCCCAATAATTTCTTTCATCATACAGCCCTACCATCCCGGCGCTGCGTATT
>CAZXAI010000118.1:0-5323 GCA_964638265.1 uncultured Zetaproteobacteria bacterium | reverse complement strand
CGATGAATACCTGCAAAAGAAAAAAGAAGGAACCAGCTTCTCGAAAGTCATCTGAACTTCATGTTTTTCACCGCGAAGGACGCGAAGGCGCGCAAAGGAAGTCAACGACGGTTTTGACGGGGTGAAATTTTCAGTACCGGTCAAGACCTTCAAAACGTACCAGTTTATAGTCGTTTTCCTTTGCGTATCTTCGCGGTGAAATGCGTTTGCCTTTATGCCGCCAGCGGGAAACCCACTTTATCTTTCTCGACCACGGGCCGGTTGACCCGGAAATCGCGCATATCCAGTGCCGGCGCTTCACCCATCATCCAGCGGCTCATCATGTCAGCCGTGCCCGGCGCCAGCGCCACGCCGTTGCGATAGTGACCGGTCGCCACCCACAAACCCGGATGCCCTTCCACCGGACCCAGATACGGCATGCCATCCGGACTGCCCGGCCTGAATCCCATCCATTTCTGCACGATGTCCGCATCTTTCAAACCCGGTGTGATGCGATAAGCGGCATCCAGCAGTTGATCGACCACCGCATCCGTCGTGCCGGCGCGAAAACCCACCCGTTCCATGCTGGCGCCGACGAGAATATGACCATCCACTCTGGGCACCATGTAGGCGTCATCGTGTTTGATAATATGCCGGACACGGCCCGGCTTGTCCCTGAGCAGCACAATCTGCCCTTTCACCGGCTCCACCGGCAGCGTCAAACCGATCTGCCGTGCCAGTGCCCCGCTCCAGCTGCCGGCCGCCAGCAGCACGGCATCGGCTCTGATTGCCTCGCCACTGGTCAGCGTCACCGAGATCGCCTGTGCATGTTCTTGAATTGTGCTCACTTCAGCCTGTTCGCGAACCGGCACCCGGCAAATGTCGAGCGCTGTTCTGACCGCCGCCAATAAATGCGGGTTACGCACCTGCCCTACTTCCGGCCACAACAATGCTCCGCTGACCTGTTCGGATATGGTCGGTTCATGCGCTCTGGCTTGCCGGGCGTCGAGTTCCTCCACCTGCCAGCCGAACCGTTTCGACCAGGCCAGCGCATCGTCACGGTGGTGAATACGGTCATCTTCAAACAGGGGGATTAACAAGCCGCTGCGCAACCACTGCATCGACATGCCGGTCATTTCCAGCAGCATCTCGTTCAGAGCCGGATATTTGCTCAGGCTGTCATCAATCAAATGCGTAAAACTGTCCGGATACAGCCATGGATGAATCGGGCACAGAATACCGGCCCCGGCCCATGATGATTCCTGCCCGGCTGTCCCCTTTTCCAGTATCACGGGGCTGGCGCCGAGCCGGTGCAGGTATAAGGCTGTCAAACACCCGATCACTCCGCCGCCGATCACAATTACCCGCTTTCCGTCACCCTGCTTCAATTTCGTCACAATGCTCTCCCTGGAAGTAGTTGCGGAAACCATTCTGCATCGCCACCATGGCGCCATGCAAGCCGCAAATGCACAGCCAATGGAATTGACCCAAGCCTATCAACACTGTCTGGATATCGCACAAAACCATTATGAGAACTTTCCGACAGCGTCAAAGCTGTTGCAGGCCGATTTGCGCCCCGCAGTTGCGGCCATTTACGCCTTTGCCCGCCACGCCGACGATCTGGCTGATGAGGGTGATGCCCTGCCCGCCACCCGGCTCAAACAACTCGATGCATGGGAAACGCTGCTGGAACGCTGCGAGCACGATCATGCAATCAACCACCCGGTCTTTCAGGCCCTCGGTGATGCGATTCGTACCCGCCGGCTTGATATCGAGGAACTCGACAAGCTGCTTGTCGCCTTTCGCATGGATGTCAGCATCCACGCTTATGCCACGCTCGATGAACTGCTGTTTTACTGCAAACACTCGGCCAATCCGGTGGGTCGCCTGATGTTGCAGCTGCACAGCATCCAAAACCCCGATGCCGTATATTGCTCGGATAACATCTGCACGGCGCTGCAGTTAATTAATTTCTGGCAGGATTTAAGCGTCGATTTACCCAATGGTCGTTGCTACCTGCCGGAACACTGGTTGCACACAGCTGGTCTCAGCGGCCAGCAGTTGCGCGATGACAAGCTTGAAGCTGAATCCATTCGCCCGGTGCTGGCCAAAGCCATCAGCCAGACCCGCCGGATGCTTGAGGCCGGCGCTCCCCTGCTGGCCATGATTCCGTTCCGGTTGCGTTTGCAGATAGCCGCCACCCTGCATGGCGGTCGGCGCATGCTGGACAAAATCGAACAACTGCAAGACCCGTTACACGAGCGCGTCACATTAAATAAATCAGAATGGAAACAGCTTGTCTTTCCGGTATTGAAAGATGCCCTGTTTCCGCCCAGGGCAAGGCAGCCATGAATCCTGAACAATACTGCCGCGACAAAACCCGTGGTTCCGGCTCATCATTCTTTTACGCCTTTTTGTTTCTGCCCGAAGATCAGCGCCGGGCCATTATGGCGCTGTACGCCTTCTGCCGCGAAGTCGATGATATTGCCGATGAAATCAGGGAACAGGACGTGGCCTTGGCCAAGCTGGCATTCTGGCGCGAAGAAGTCGGCCGCGCATTCAATGGCACAGCACAACACCCGGTGGGCAGGGAACTGAACTGGGCTAAAGCACATTTTTCGATTGATGAAGAATTACTGGTGGAAGTAATTGACGGCATGCTGATGGATGTGATGCGCAAGCCGATTCTGAAAGCATCGGATTTATCCCTGTACGCCTATCGCGTGGCCGGTGTCGTCGGCTTGTTGAGTATCGAGATTTTCGGTTACAGCAACCGCAAAGCCCGCCATTTTGCCACCTCACTCGGCGAAGCGCTGCAACTGACCAATATCCTGCGCGATGTTGCCGAAGATGCCCGCATCGGGCGCATCTATCTACCCCAGGAGGACAGAATCCGTTATAAAATCCCCGATCAGGCATTCAAGACCGGCGATGTCGGCGGTGGCATGCAACAGTTATTGCGCGAATACGCCGACAAGGCGGAAGCCGCATACAGCCAGGCGCTGGCCAGCCTGCCCGATGAGGATCGCGACAGTCTCAGGCCATCGATTGTAATGGGGGCAATTTACTATGCTTATTTGCAGCAGCTCAGAGCGGTGGAATTCGATGTCTGGCAGCATCCGGTGCATATGCTGCCGCTGAAAAAAATATGGATTGCATGGCGTGCATGGCGCTATGAAGTGCGCGCCGTGAAAAAAGGCCTGCCGCTGAAACTGGAATTTTAACGCTGTCTTTTCGCTACGCGGAAGGCTGAAGCTTCCCCTGCTTCGTTGCACTATCTAGACTTACCCCATGCCTGTGATTTTCAGATGGATTTTTTCCGGCTGCTTGAGCCGCTCATTGATGATGATGGTCACGCTGCTGGCCATTTATGTCATCATCGAATCCTTCGACAAGGCCCGTTATCTGGGCCACGGGCTGACCACGCAGCTGATGCTCGAATATATGCTGATGAAAATCCCCTTCATGATCTCGGAATTTATGCCCATCATCGTACTGATCGGCGCCAGCATTTATCTGATCGAAATTTCCCGCCACCATGAAGTAGTCGCCATCCGCGCAGCGGGGCTAGGCATTAACAAGCTACTGGCTCCCCTACTGACGGTAGCGCTGCTGGCTGCAGCGCTTAGTTTCGCCCTGGGCGAGTGGGTGACGCCCATTACCAACCAGCGGCTCGACACCATTGAACGGGTCAATATTCAGCACAAACCGGATAGCAAACAGGGCATCCAGTGGTTAAAGGACGGGCATCGTTTTTTTCGTCTGAGCCCGCTGCCTGGTAAGCAGTTTGCCCTGACCATGATAGAAACCGACAGCAAGGGCAGCTGGATGCGTCGCATTGACAGCGCCCGCGCCAGTTATCAGGCCGGTGCGTGGCATATGCATGATGTCAATATCAGCACGCCGTCCAGTGATGAGGGGATGCAATTCGAGCATCATGATGAATGGGCGATCACATCAACGGTCGGCCCGGAAACAGCCGAACTGCCCCGACCCAGGCATATGGATTTCTTGCAGCTGCTGCATTATGTCCATGATCTCAAACGCGCCGGCTTGAGCGCCGGCGCTTATGTATATGCCCTGCACCGGAAATTTTCCGCCCCGTTCGCCTGCCTGCTGATGGTCATCCTGGCTGCTGCGCTATGCCTGGGCACGGGTGATCGCAACAGCCGCGCATCGTGGGGCTTGATGCTGACTATCTCACTGGGGCTGGTCTTTTATATCATCGGCAATGCCGGCAATCTGCTGGCCAGCAGTGATCATTTGCCGGCAGCCTTTGCGGCCTGGCTGCCCAGCCTGGTCTTCGGCGGATTAGCGCTGTTTCTGCTGCTGAAACGCGAAGGTCACTGAGTGTCGCCTCTCCCCTGCCATCTGAACCCTTATTTGCCAGCATCCACCTTCAACAACCGAATCAGCTTCGGGTGCAGATGCGGATTGGCCGCCAGCACATCGCCTTTTTCCAGTTCCACACTGGCTCCGTCCAGACCGGTGACCAGGCCGCCGGCTTCCTGAACCAGCAATAAACCGGCCGCAATATCCCAGGATTGCAGGCCGGCCTCCCAGTATGCGTCCAGCCGTCCGGCAGCGACATAAGCCAGATCCAGCGCCGCTGAACCACCACGCCGATAACCGTCCATGGCGCGCATGCACACATCCATACGGGCCTGAAACAAATCCATCGACTCGCGCCGATACGATGCGATACCGGAAGCAAACAGGGCATGCTCCAGACGTTTTTCATTGCTCACGCGCAAGCGCCGGCGATTGAGAAACGTACCGCCGCCATTACGCGCCTCGAATGTTTCATCGCGAATCGGGTCATGAATCACCGCCAGCATCGGCTTGCCATGTTTGAAAGCGGCAATCGATACGGCAAAGTGCGGGTAGCCATGGATGAAATTCGTTGTCCCGTCGAGCGGATCAATATACCACTGAACGGGCGCATCGGGATTGGTTCGCTGTTCCGATTCCTCAGCCACAATCCCGTGATCGGGGTAATGATGAGCAATTTCCCTGACGATCAACGCCTCGGCGCGCTGATCCACTTCGGTAACATAATCCCGGTCGGATTTCCGGGTGATCACCAGCTTATCCCGATCATCATAAGCACGGGCAATCATATCCCCGGCCCTTCTTGCAGCCCGAACGGCAACATACAGCATATTCTACTCCTGAAGAAAGCCCGAGCCATCCATCGGTCGGGCAATAATTGCGGACGATTCTATCACATTGCGACAGGAAAAGTACGCCTGACGCACCGACAACGCCCCTGCGCGACAACGATGAGCAACTGGACGATATCAGATCGCATGGATAAGCTGCTGACTGTGGCTATGGAGGGGAT
>CAZXAI010000117.1:0-5325 GCA_964638265.1 uncultured Zetaproteobacteria bacterium | reverse complement strand
GCCGGGCCGCCCGCTACGCCGCCCAGCTCAAACGCTGCAAGGATGAACTCGATGACGGTAGCGGCTGGTTCTGGTAACAGCCGGTTTTTTGTGCGGGGCTTAGTCTGATTCAGCCGGTGTGTGACGATTGGCGTGGTTGATATCCGGAAAGAGCTGTTCCTCTCTGGCCTTTAATTCGGCCAGGGCGCTGCCGGGTACGCCGATCAGTGCTGCCATGCGATTGATATACTGTTCTTCAAGAAAATCGATATCGCCGTCGGCAATGGCTACCCGCCACAATTTAGCCAGTACGGCAGCACGATCTTCGACGCTGAAGCTGTCGGTGATTTTTTTAACGACCATATCAATGCCCAGTTCACTGTTCAGGGCCTGTTCAATCAGGGTGTCGCTTTCATCAGCAGAGATGTCGAACTGCTTACATACCATGGCGACAATTTCTTGACGCTCATCATCATCCAGCTTGCCGTCAATTGACATCATGCCCACCATGAGCCGGGTAACCGCCAGTGTTATTTCAGGCATTTGCCGGCAGCCTTCTTCTCTACGCCACCAGCCTTGTATAGTTTTGAGCATAAGCCACCTCCATTGGGGTTATCACGGTATAAACACTAAGCTTGTGATGGGCGTGAGCAATTTACATGCCTGTTTCCTGCCGTTTATTTTGCCTTGAGCGTGTCAATATTCATGGCCTGCTCAGCGGCGTTGCCGGTATAGGTGGCCGGCGACATGGTCAGCAGCGTGATCTTGGCCTCATCGGGAATATCCAGCGTTTCGATAAATGCATGCAGGCGATCCGGGGTAATGCCTGTGCCGCGTGTCAGCGCTTTCATTTGCTCATAGGGGTTGGGCAGGCCGTAGCGGCGCATCACGGTCTGTACCGCTTCACCGAGCACTTCCCAGCTGGCATCGAGATCGGCATTGATTTTATCCGCATTGATTTCCAGTTTGGAGAAACCGCGCTGGGCGGAAGCATACGCCAGTATCGAATAACCGAAACCGACGCCGAGATTGCGCAAAACGGTGGAGTCGGTCAGATCACGCTGCCAGCGTGAAATCGGCAGTTTTTCGGCCAGGTGACGCAGTACCGCATTGGCCAGGCCCAGATTGCCTTCGGCATTTTCAAAATCAATCGGATTGACCTTGTGCGGCATGGTCGATGAACCGACCTCGCCGGCAATTACCCGCTGTTTGAAATAGCCGAGCGACACATAGCCCCAGATGTCGCGGCAGAAATCAATCAGGATGGTATTGAAGCGGGCCAGTGCATCATTGAGCTCGGCAATATAATCGTGCGGTTCGATCTGGATGGTGTACGGATTCCAGCTGATACCGAGCGATTCGACGAAGTGTTTGGCAATATTGCCCCAGTCGAGATCCGGATAGGCGGCCAGGTGGGCATTGTAGTTGCCGACAGCGCCATTGATTTTACCCAGTATCGGGGAGGCCTCAATCTGCGCTACGGTGCGCTGCATGCGATAGGCGACATTGGCCCATTCCTTGCCCATCGTGGTCGGGCTGGCTGTTTGCCCGTGCGTGCGCGCCAGCAATGGTTGATCGGCATAGGACTGGGCGCCATTGACCAGACTTTCGACGATGCCGTTCAGGGCAGGTATCAGCACCGTATCACGCGCCTCTTTCAGCATCAGGGCATAGGACAGGTTGTTGATATCTTCCGAGGTGCAGGCGAAATGAAAAAACTCGGAAACGGCAGCCAGTTCGGCGTTATCTGCCACTGTTTCCTTGAGCAGGTATTCCACCGCTTTGACATCATGGTTGGTGGTGGCCTCGATAGCCTTGACGCGCAGGGCGTCATCTTCGCTGAAATTATCGACGATGGCATCGAGAAATGCATTGGCTTCGGTGGAGAATGCCGGCACTTCGGCAATATCAGCATTGGCAGCCAGCATTTGCAGCCAGCGCACCTCCACCGTGACGCGCGCTTTAATCAAACCGTACTCGCTGAATACGGGGCGTAGTTCGGCTGTTTTGCCGGCATAACGGCCATCCAGCGGCGATAGGGCGGTAAGGGGTGAAACCTGCATGGGAACTCCGGGGCAATGAAATTTCAGGTTGCGAAAGGTACACGTGAAGCGGTGATTTCCAAAGAAGCTGTTCCCTGTGTAGGCGCTGCGCGTTCGATTTCTTGATTTCAGGTTGGTCGATGGCATCATTCGCCCCCGATTTGCGACAGGGGTAAGACTTGGTCTTGCTCCTTTTTTAATTGTAATAGGCGAGGATGGCGGAACTGGTAGACGCGCTGGCTTTAGGTGCCAGTACCTTCGGTGTGGGGGTTCGACTCCCCCTCCTCGTACCAACTGGAGATAGATACGATGATTCAAACAGATGTAAAAGAACTGGGAAACCACGAATATCAGGTGCATGTCACCGTGCCGCAGGGTGAGTATGATCGCATCTATAGCGAACAGTTATTGAAGCTGAGCCGTCAGGCCAAATTGCCGGGCTTTCGTCCGGGTAAAACACCGCCGGCTCATTTGAAACAGCAGTTCGGCCCCAAATTGCATGAGGATACTGTGTCTGAATTGCTGCAGGCGCATTATGTCACAGCCATTGAAGCATCCGGCCTGACGCCTGCGGTGCAGCCGATGCTCGATATTCCGGCTACGCAGCCGGCCTCGGGTTTTGAGTTCACCATGAACGTCACCACATGGCCGACAGTGGATTTGACCGATATTTCCAAACTGACATTTGATGCGACTACAGTCGAGGTCGAGAACAGCGATATCGATGCCGTGATTACGCGCTTGCAGAAATCGCAGGTGAAATTCGAGATTGAGCCCGGACGCAAGGCTGAAAACGGCGACCAGTTGCATATCGATTTTGTCGGCTCCATTGATGGCGAGGAATTTGACGGCGGCAGGGGCGAGGATGTACCGCTGGTCTTGGGCGAAGGCCGTTTTATCCCCGGTTTTGAAGAGCAGTTGATTGGCGCAGTTGCGGGTGATGAGGTGACTATCAAGGTGAGTTTCCCGGCGGATTATCAGGCCGCGCATCTGGCCGGTAAGGATGCCAGTTTTGCTACCGTGATAAAAAGCGTCGGCAAGCCGGAAACGGCAGACGATGAAGATGCGCTGGCTGTCATGCTGGGCTTCGATGATGGCGCAGCACTGCGCGCCGATGCACAGTCGCGTTTGGATGAAGAAGCTGAGCAGGCATCGTTTTCGGCCACGCGCGAGGCGGCGCTGGATGCATTGCTGGCAGCCCATGAAATCAGTCTGCCGAAAGCCCTGCTGGAACAGGATATACGCGAAACCACCAAGCGCGTGCTGGATAATATGAAGCAGCAGGGCATGGAGCCGCCAGCTGATATGTTGAAAGATGAAGCATTCAAGCAGGAAGTGCGTACACGTTCCGAGCGCGGGCTGAAATTATCCGTGCTGCTTCAGAAAGTACGTGAAATAGCTGATGTGTCGGTGGATGATAGTCAGGTCAATGCGGAACTGGATCGGCAGGCCCGGCAGTATCCGGAAGAACAGCGTGAGCAGTTCAAGACATGGGTCAGGGGGCAGCAGGAGCAGATGGCGACCGTGCGGGAAAACTTGCTGGAACGCCAGTGTATCGCGTATATTGTCTCCGAAGCCAAAACCAAGACGGTCACCAAGGCTTTGTCTGTCTGGCAAGCTGAACAAGAGCAAGCCCAATAAAACGATGGGTGTGGCTTTATAAATATGCTGAATAGAGCATGAAAGGAGAATATATGAATCTGGTTCCGATGGTTGTCGAGCAAACAGCTCGGGGAGAGCGCTCTTACGATATTTTTTCCCGTCTGCTCAAAGAACGCATTATTTTTCTCAATGGCCCGGTCGATGATCATGTTGCCAATCTGATTATTGCCCAGTTTCTGTTTCTGGAGTCGGAAGGGCCGGATAAAGATATCTATCTCTACATCAACAGCCCCGGCGGCGTGGTGACGTCCGGGCTGGCGATTTACGATACCATGCAATATATCCGTTGCGATGTATCCACCCTGTGTGTGGGTCAGGCGGCCAGCATGGGGGCGCATCTGCTGGCGGCAGGTACGGCTGGCAAGCGTTATGCGTTGCCCAATGCCCGCATTATGATTCATCAGCCGTTAGGCGGATTTCAGGGGCAGGCGACCGATATTGAGATTCATGCGCGTGAGATTCTGAAACTGAAAGATCATTTGAACGAGATGCTGGCTGGCCATACCGGCCAACCGCTGGACAAGCTGGCCGATGATGTGGAACGGGATTATTTCTTGACCGCTGAGGAGGCAAAAGATTACGGTTTGGTTGATGATGTGCTGACATCGCGTGCGGAAGTGAGCGAAAATCAGGCAGACCGAGGTGCAGATGACGACTCAGAATAGCAGCGGCGATAACACTTTATATTGCTCTTTTTGCGGCAAATCCCAGCATGATGTTAAGAAGCTGATTGCCGGGCCGACCGTTTTCATCTGTGATGAATGCATTGAATTGTGCAATGAAATTATCGTCGAAGAACTCTCGGGCGAACAGAAAGAGGATGGTCAGAAAGAGAGTGGCTTGCCGCGCCCGACCGAAATCAAGGCATTCCTGGATGATTATGTGATCGGTCAGGAAGGGCCCAAGCGGCTGCTGTCGGTGGCGGTGTATAATCACTACAAACGTATTGATCACAATGAAAAGAATGATGTGGAAATTTCCAAATCCAATGTGCTGCTGCTCGGGCCGACCGGCTGCGGCAAGACATTATTGGCCCAGACCCTGGCGCGCGTATTTGATGTGCCATTTGTCATGGCCGATGCAACGACGCTGACGGAAGCGGGATATGTGGGCGAGGATGTCGAGAATATTATTGTGAAGCTGTTGCAGGCGGCGGATTATGATGTCGAAAAGGCGCAGCGTGGCATTGTTTATATTGATGAGGTGGATAAATTATCGCGCAAGGCGGAAGGGCCGTCGATTACCCGTGACGTATCAGGCGAGGGCGTGCAGCAGGCGTTGCTCAAGCTGATCGAGGGTACGGTGGCGGCAGTGCCGCCGCAGGGTGGGCGCAAGCACCCGCAGCAGGAATGCATGCAGGTGGATACCACCAATATCCTGTTTGTGCTGGGCGGCGCGTTCTCCGGTCTGGAAAAGCTGATCGAAGCCAAGGGCAAGCCGCGCTCTATCGGATTCGGAGCGCAGGTGGAGACCGATGATGAGAAAGATATCGGCGTGATTTTAAGTCAGGTGGAGCCGGAAGATCTGATTAAATACGGTCTGATTCCTGAACTGGTCGGGCGTTTGCCGGCGGTGGCGACATTGAGTCACCTGGATAAAGACGCCCTGCTGCAAATCCTGACCGAGCCGAAAAATGCGCTGG
>CAZXAI010000116.1:0-5375 GCA_964638265.1 uncultured Zetaproteobacteria bacterium | reverse complement strand
ATGGCCACTGTTTTATCATGCACAATCACCACATGGTTGAGATTGCGATGCGTGCCTGTGGGGGTGAAATTCGTCGATCCGGTGAGTACGCTTTGCCGATCCCGGATTATAAATTTCTGATGAAATATCTTATTATTATAATCTGCCTTGACATCAATACTGGCTCGCAGCATCGCATCATGGATCACCCTGTTCTGCTCATTGCCGCCGCGCATGTTCACCCACGGCGAATGGCTGGCACGCTTTTCCCGTAAATAATCCTGTTCAAGCACCAGTTTCACAATCACTTTTCGCCGGCGAGCCCGAATAATCGCTTCGGCAATCGGTTTGTTTTCCAGTTCCTGCACCGCTATTTCCAGCCGTTTGTTTGCCCCGTCGATAAATTCAACAATCACCGCTTCCAGGTCATCCGGCGCGCCTATGGGTTTTGGCCCCGTGTAAAATTCTACATTGCCACTGTGAATTGACATCTTCCCCCCCCTGCAGCGCGCTTACTCTGGCGTTCAATACTATGGCATTCCCAAATCAGCTCATATCCCATAAATATGGGACAAGCCAGTACATCGGGATTTTCCCGGCTTCTATGATGGCTGAGAAAATGTCAGACTCGGCGCATGTCTGACACGACCACCCAAACACAGATTTATCATGTTGAACTCGGCCCGCGTTCCTATGATATTCATATCGAGCCGGGTTGCCTGACGGGGTTGGGGCAAGCCATGAGCGCCCTGTTTGAAACGCCTGGCCGCTGCATGGTGATCAGCAATCTAACGATTGCGCCCCTGTATATGGATCCGGTGCGCCGCTCGCTGCAAGCATCGGGCTGGCAGGTAAGCGTTTGTCTGCTGGACGATGGCGAATGCTATAAAAACATGGCCGGTTTCAGTCGGATTATGGATGCCCTGATGGATGCCCGCTTGTCGCGTAACGAGCCGGTGCTGGCCCTCGGCGGCGGCGTGGTCGGCGATATGACCGGCTTTGCGGCGGCCTGCTATCGGCGCGGCATTCCATTTATTCAGATTCCGACCACGGTGCTGGCGCAGGTGGATTCCAGCGTGGGCGGCAAAACAGCCATCAATCATCCGCATGGTAAAAACATGATCGGCGCATTTTATCAGCCCCGGCTGGTGTGGATTGACCCGCTGGTGCTGGACACGCTGGATCAACGCCAAATCCGGGCCGGCCTTGGCGAGGCTATCAAATATGGTCTGATCCGGGATGCCGCATTTTTCGACTGGATGGAACAGCACATCACCGATGCGCTGAATCTGGATGCGAGCGTACTGGCCGGCATGATTCACGCCTGCTGCCGCCATAAGGCCGAAGTGGTGATGGCCGATGAAACCGAACAGGGCATGCGCGCGCTGCTGAATCTGGGCCATACCTTCGGCCATGCCATCGAATCGATGACCGCTTATACATCCTTCCTGCATGGCGAAGCTGTGGCGATAGGCACCTTGATGGCGGCTCGTTTATCCGAACAACTGGGCTATGCTGACAGCGGTATCGAAGCACGTATTAAACAATGTTATCAACTGGCCGGCTTGCCGACCGATATCCCGCAGTTCAGCGCCGAGGCATGGCTGGATGCCATGGGTCACGATAAAAAGAATGTCGGCAGTCAGATTCGCTATGTCTTATTACACCATATCGGCGATGCCTTTGTGGCCGAAGATGTTGAGCCGGCAGCGATCAGAGCCCTGACTGATTCGTATCGTTAACATGAAACAAACAACGCGCCTGCATGATTTTTTCCACCCCGTGGTACTGTTTCATACCATGGGGTGGAACAGATCCATGCGGGTTAGTTCTTTCATCATGGCAGCCATGGTCTATACTAGTAACCTTACAATGTATGTGTTTCTCGGCACAGGAGAATATTCATGATTGAAATTCCATCCATCCATCCCGAGCAGGATCATCATAGCGCACTGCTGCAATCCAGCGCCTGCATTGATCATTTGGAAAGCATCGCCATCTGGTTTGCCAAGCGCCAGGACAAGGAAATCCCGGATTCAATCCAGCCGTCGATCGTACTGTTTGGTGCCGATCACGGTGTCAATCATCGCATCGTTTGTGATCGTGATATCTCGACCATGCAACGTATTCAGACTGCTGCTGCAGATGATTCCGTCATTGCCGGCTTGTGCAATCAGGCTGGCAGCAGCCTGCATATTGTCGATGTGGGCGTGGACGGCGTCCTGGCTGATATCGATATGCTCGAACATGCCAACGTCCGGCCGACCGGCACGGCGGATATCACAGCCGCAGCCGCCATGAGTCAGGAGGATTATTGGGAAGTCGTCGGCATTGGTGAAGAAATGGCCAACCGCTGCATCCAGGCCGGTGCAACCATACTGGTTGCCGGTTCTATTGCATCAGGCAGTCGCATTGCCGTTGCTGCGGTTATTTCCGAACTGATCGGCCTGTCTCCGGAAGAGGCGCTGAGTGCATGCCCGGATATCGACCCGGACACCTATGCCAGCGAGTTGATGGCGGTGGAACACGCCAAGGCCCGGGCCACCGGTACGCCGTCACACGATATTCTCCGGGAACTGGGCGGTCTGGAAATGGCTGCCATGGCCGGGTTTTACCGCGCCGCCGCCCACAAGGGCGTACCGATCCTGCTCGACGGCCTTGCCTCCGCTGCGGCCGCGCTGGCCGCCGTCGCCTGGGATGTACGCATTGCCGGCTGGATGCTGGCCAGCTATGTGTCCGATGAACCCGGTCACCGCGATGTGCTCGAAGAACTGGGGCTGGAACCGCTGGTTGAACTCAAACGTAATATCGATGAAGGTAAAGTAGCCGCACTCATGCTGCCTGTATTGCAATCAGCCATTACCCTGCAACGCGGACTGGCCAGTATTGAGGCGCAAGATTAATCGTTACAGGCAGATAACATAAAACCAGGACGCGGCCTGCATGGATCGTTTACACCGTGCTACTGTTTCATCGCAGCGGGTGAAAAATATCCATGCGCGTTATCTCCGTCGCTGATTCCACTCTTATCAGGATAGAATATCATGACAGCATTTAGCATGACAGAATTTACCATGACAGCATGGACATGGACAGTATTAGGCGTTGCATCCATCGCCACAGCCATTGGCCTGTACCTGGCCGAGCGACAAAAAATATCTGTGCTGGTACACAGGGATCATGTCCCCGAGCGTTTTGCAGATAAAATTTCGCTATCGGCACACCAAAAAGCAGCCGACTATACGCTCGCCAAGCTGGGGCCGGGCAACGTTGCCCAGGTGTATTCCCTGCTGCTACTGCTGGCATGGACAGCCGGCGGCGGCCTGGCCCTGCTCGATCATGTCACCGCTGCATTTGAATGGCCTGAACTCTGGACAGGTGTTGCGTTCCTGATGTTATTCTTCCTGATCAGCCATATGCTGGAACTGCCGCTGGATATCTATCGCACCTTCCGCACCGAAGCCCGGTTCGGTTTTAACAAAATGACAGCGGGCCTGTATATAAGTGACATGTTCAAGCAAATGCTGTTGATGGCGCTGATCGGCGCACCGCTGGCCTGGGTGATTCTCAGCCTGATGCAGGGCGCCGGTGTATGGTGGTGGTTATATGCATGGCTGTTCTGGACAGCGTTTATGTTGCTGATGATCTGGGCCTACCCGGCTTTTATCGCACCGCTATTCAATACATTCAAGCCGCTGGAAGACGGTGAAATGAAAACCCGCATCGAAGCATTATTGCAGCGCTGCGGCTTCGAGAGCAACGGCCTGTTTGTCATGGATGGTTCTCGCCGCTCCAGCCACGGCAATGCCTATTTCACCGGCCTGGGGAAATCCAAGCGCATCGTCTTTTTTGATACGCTGCTAACACAACTCGAACCGATAGAGACCGAGGCTGTACTGGCCCATGAACTGGGTCATTTTCATCATGGCCATGTCAAAAAACGATTGCTGGTGATGGTTGCCACATCCCTGCTCGGTTTCGCCCTGCTGGGCTGGCTGACGCAACAATCATGGTTTTATACCGGTCTCGGCGTGACCCACCCGTCCAACCATGCTGCGCTGGTGCTGTTTATGCTGGTACTACCCGTATTCACCTTTGCGCTGGAACCTGTCATGAGTTATTTCTCGCGCCAGAATGAGTTTGAAGCCGATGCCTATGCCGTCAGCAACAGCAATGGTGAAGCATTGGCATCAGCGCTGGTCAAAATGTACGAAGACAATGCCAGCACCCTTACCCCCGATGCCTTATACTCCGCCTGGCATGATTCCCATCCGCCGGCGCCTGTTCGCATCGCTCACATTGAGAAACGACTGGCCGACTGATTTTTCGGGACAAACGCGATGCGCTACGCCGGATAAAATGATAAGTGCTCAAGGGCTGCCAGCGCATTCAAAACCAATAAAACATGGCCTGACACTGTTCTCCTTCAGCCAGCCAGTGCAGTTAAGGATACTCTGAAAAACTGCGTCCTGCACTTTTTCAGGCCCCCCTTCCATGGGTCGCGCGGATACTCTGAGTTTTTCAGAGTATCCTTAATTTCCTTTAACCCTATTCATCTCGTCAGCAATGGTTCTGATTCTGGTGGCCACTGAGATGACTTTCCGAGGGTTCAACGTATTTCTGTTTTCCTGTGAAATAAACAGAGCCGGGTTGTCCTCGATCTTGCCAGCTATTGCATAAAGCCGGTCTGCTGAAAGCGGGTGCGTGGTTGGATTATCGCCTTGTAGTAAACCAGTCACCATAAACCAGGGCACGATACCATACGGGATGGTGTGCATCCGACCCATCACATCCAGTGCCAGAAAGTCTGACTGTGTTTCCTGCGCCTGAGCATGCCTGTTTGAAATTTTGTCATACGGCGCGTGCCGATAATGCCAATGACCCAACTCATGCAATAATAGAAAGGTGATCCCCGATTTCAGAATCTTTTGCGAAACATCGTCAACATAAGCATCCAGTTCCCACGCCTTTTTCGGCACCCCAAGTGCTTCTAAAGGCCTCTGCATATAGGCTTGCTGCGAATACAATCTGGATACATATTTTACAATTTCCGTACTGTCTTTTCCCTTGCGTTCATACCATGCAAATGCAATTGCCAAGTCATCAAAGAATTTAACGGATAGTGCAGGTATGGTCATCTTACCCGTCTGCAAATTCATATGATAATCAAAAAGCCCTCCTTTACTGCCATAAAGGGGGATATTAAGCGTGACTGTAGACAGCGTCCTGCGTTCGCCGGGTAATAAATAATGATGAATATCCTCAAATAATATGCCTCTGACATTTTTCCCATAGACTGCTTGCACATGCTGGAGCTGCTTCAGGGGGTATAAGTTGCGAAAATCTTTTGCGGTCGATATTCCCGGCAACAGCAGACATGCAAACAGAATGGACAG
>CAZXAI010000115.1:0-5387 GCA_964638265.1 uncultured Zetaproteobacteria bacterium | reverse complement strand
TCATCAGCTTCGTTTCAACCGGATCATTGGCCAGCGTGGCGGCATTGACGCGCGCTTCAATAGCTTGAAGTTCTGCTTTACTTACAGGCTGGAAGTGACTGAAATCAAAACGCAATCGTTCTTCATTGACCAGCGATCCGGCCTGTTTGACATGCTCGCCCAGCACATCGCGCAAGACAGCATGCATCAAATGGGTGGCGGTATGATTGCGCCGGATGGCATTGCGTCTGTCAGCATCCACCGCAAGGTGGGCAATGCCGCCGGAGCTGATGACGCCCGAACGCACCTTGCCGATATGTACAAACAAATCGGACAGCAGTTTTTTGGTGTCGCTGACCACAAACTCACCATCGGCGGCGGAAATGATGCCGGTATCGCCCACCTGACCGCCGGATTCACCATAGAACGGTGTCTGGTTGGTAATCAGCCAGCCTGATTCGCCCTCGTTCAATATCGCGACAGCTTCCCCGTCGCGAATCAGGCCGGTAATGGCCCCTTCGGCCTGCAGGGTGGTGTAACCCAGAAACTCCGTCGGCCCGTGTTGCTCGCGCAATTCAAACAGCGCTTTCGGCAGGGCCGATTCGCCCGAACCGCCCCATGCCGCGCGGGCACGGTTGCGCTGCTCCTCCATACAGGCCTCGAAACCGGCCATATCCAGCTGAATATCCGAGCCTTTGAGGATATCGGCGGTCAGATCGGTCGGGAAACCGAAGGTATCGTACAATGTAAACAAGGTCTGACCCGGAATCGTGCCGCCTGCGCCGGCCTCATTCACAGCCTGATCGACCAGTTTCAAGCCCTTATCCAGCGTCTTGATAAAACGCTCTTCCTCGATGCGGATGACCTGCTCGATATTGGCCTGATTTTCCTGTAATTCGTGGAAGTGCCCGCCCATTTCATCGACCAGCGCTTCCACCAGCTGATAGATAAACGCTGCCTGCATACCGATCAAGCGGCCATGGCGGCAGGCCCGCCGCAAAATCCGGCGCAGCACAAAGCCCCGCCCCTCATTACTCGGCAATACGCCGTCGGCCATCAAAAAGGCTACCGAACGCAAGTGGTCGGCCAGCACCCGCAGCGATACATCCGTATCGGCATTGTGGCCGAAGGATACGCCGGTCACATCGCAGGCTTTATCGATCAGGTTCTTGAATAAATCGATATCGTAATTGTTATGCGTGCCCTGCAGGACAGCGGCCACGCGTTCCAGCCCCATGCCGGTATCGACGCTGGGTTTCGGCAGCGGGGTTAACACACCGTCGGCATCGCGATCATACTGCATAAATACCAGATTCCAGATTTCGACAAACCGGTCGCCTTCTTCATCCGGCGTGCCCGGCGGGCCGCCCCATACATGCTCGCCGTGATCATAAAAAATTTCCGAACACGGCCCGCAGGGGCCGGTATCGCCCATCGACCAGAAATTATCCTTGGCGCCGATGCGGGCGATTTTATCTGCTGCAATACCGATTTCTTTGGTCCATATATCATAGGCTTCATCATCTTCTTCAAAGACGGTGACAAACAAACGGTTCGCATCGAGCTTCAGCTCAACGGTGAGAAACTCCCAGGCATAGGCAATGGCATCGTGCTTGAAATAATCGCCGAAGGAGAAATTACCCAGCATTTCAAAAAACGTATGGTGGCGCGCTGTACGCCCGACATTTTCCAGATCGTTATGCTTGCCGCCGGCGCGCACGCATTTCTGCGAGGAAGTGGCCCTCACATAGGGGCGTGATTCATTGCCCAGAAATACATTCTTGAATTGCACCATGCCCGCATTGGTGAACATCAGGGTCGGATCGCCATGCGGCACCAGCGAACTGGAAGCCACGGCTGTATGATTTTTCGATATAAAATAATCCAGGAATTTTTGTCGAATTTCGGATGTTTTCACCGGAACTCCTCCATCAGTATTGGGTTGCCAAGAGCGCAAAGATACGCAAAGCAGAAGCAATTGAATACACTCAACCCGCATTATCCATAAATAGGCGTTAGCAAGATAAACGGTTAGGCTTACTATCCAGTTGCTGGCGAATCAGCTTACTCAAGACCTCAACCGAAAAGGGTTTACTCAGCACGGTTTCATCTTGCATATCTGCTTGCCCTTTTTTGTCATAACCGGTAGCAAAAATGATTTTCACGTCCGGCCTGACCTGCCTGATCATTTTTGCAGCCTGACCCCCGCCCAACACCGGCATCACAATATCAAGAATACACAGGTCAATACCGTTGCCCTGTGCCTTGAATACCTCCACTGCCTGTTGACCATCCATTGCCGTCAGTACCCGGTAGCCGATCATTTCCAGCACCTCTTTGCCTGTCTCGATCACATGTTCCTGATCATCCGCCAACAGGATTAACTCGCCACAGCCCCTGGCTACCTTGCCCGGTTGCGCTACCGGTTCAGCCATGCGTTCGGTCTGTTCCAGCAGCGGCAGATAAATGTGAAAGGTTGAGCCCTTGCCTGCCGTGCTATCCACCTCAACAACGCCATGATGGGTTTCGATTGCGCCGTAAACCATAGACAACCCAAGGCCAGTCCCCTTGCCCTGCTCCTTGGTTGTAAAGAAGGGTTCAAACAGGTGTTTGATCTGTTTTTCGGGAATACCGCAACCATTATCTGCCACGCTGATATGGGCATAATGACCCGCTTTAAAATATGTACGACTGCCAATCCATGCATCATCTGCATGGACAGTATCGAGTCTGACTGTGATACGCGGATCTTTCACATGTTCCAGCGCATCGCGTGCATTATTCAACAGGTTCATCAGCACCTGATGCAGTTGAGTCGCATCACCATGCACGTGTATGCTATCAGTGCAGATATCCTGCTGCACATGGATATTTTCAGGCACCGATGAGAGAAGAAACTTCAGCGTTTCTTTCATAAAGGGCGTAAACGGCAGCCGCTTCATACGAACGCAACCCTTGCGTGCAAAGGTGAGCAGCTGCTGGATCATATCGGCGGCCCGAAAAGAAAGCTGTTCAATATTGCTCAATTTCTCCATCACGTCGGGCATCGCATGAGCACGCTGTTTGGCCAGGTAGATGTTGCCGGTCATGCCGGCCAGCATATTATTAAAATCATGCGCGATGCCGCCGACCAGGGTGCCCAGCGCTTCCATTTTCTGAGCCTGGCGGAATTTTTCTTCCAGATCTTCCCGCTCGGTCAAATCACGCTTGAGACCGACAAAGTGGGTGATTTCACCAGCAGCATCCTGCACCGGTGAAATCGTCAGCTCGGCAGGATAAAACTCACCGTTTTTACGCCGATCCACCAAGCGTGATTGCCAGGTTTCTCCTGTTGTAATGCAGGCCCACATCTGTGCATAAAATTGTTTATCCTGTTTGCCGCTTTTCAGCATGGAAGGATTATTGCCTACAGCTTCTTCCGCCGAATAACCGGTAATGCGCGTAAATGCCGCATTGACGAATTCAATAGTGCCGTCTCTGCCTGTTATCATCACAGCATCACCGCCTGTCTCGACCGCCTTTGCCAGCAACCGGGTTCGCTCTTGCGCCACCCGCACCTGCTGATCGGCCTGTTTTCTATCGGAGATATCATGCATAATACTGTAGATACGATGCAGGCTATGATCGGCATAAATAGGCAAAAAGCTGTTGAATACATCGGCGTATCGACCCGATCTGTTCCGCATGCGGAACTCTGAATGGCCGGTCTGAGCCTCGCTGGCCTGTTGAAAGCTGTTGCGTGCGCACAGCAGGTCTTCAGGGTGGATAAAAGACTCCAGCGACTTGCCCGCCATATCGGCCTGGCTGTAACCCGTCAACTGCATGCATGCCCGGTTGATATCCACAATATTGCCATGCACATCACAGCTTATTACAGCATTGGGGTTGTGCTCAAACAGGATAGAAAACCGTGCATGTTCATACTGCAGCTTCTGATCCTGTTGCTTGACCAGGGTGCGCAGGTAACCGACATAATGTTCTTCAATACGGCGCGCAACATCCGTCTGGCTGATCAGACCGCTCAGATTACCGACGCCATCGACAATCACCAGATGCCGCAGCTGCTCGTCTCGCATAATCGCATTGGCCTGAGGAATAAAGGTGTCTGCATTAATGCTGCGCACCGGCTGGCTCATGATGCTGGCAACGGTGGCATCGGTTGCCAGCACGCTGCCATATAAGCGGGTGATATCCCGTTCGGTGATAATGCCTACAGGCTGTTGCTCTCTGACAACGATGACGCAGCTGATACGTTTTGCAGCCATCATATCGAGAGCCTGCTGAACCGAAGCATCGGGATTCAGGCTGCAGACATGCTGTGACATGATATTGCTGACCTGCTTGAGCTCGATAAAATATTCGATACTCAGACTACCCAGAATATTGGTCAGCGTAGCCAGACCTGAAATCAGACCGGTTTCATCCACCACCACGACATGACGGATTTTCTTGCTGTGCAGTGTGTCATAAGCCTGAAAAACACTGGTCGTTTCACCCACCGTAATGACCGGTGAGCTCATTACATCCCCGATCTGCAGCTGTTCCGGGTCGGCATGTTCACAGGCCAGCCGGACAATATCACGCTCGCTCAATACGCCCAGCGGCTTGCGATTTTCGGCAACAATCAGAAAGCTTATATTGTGCTGCCGCATCAGAACCGCAGCCTCTTTGAGCAGACAGTCGGAACGTACCGAAACAACATCTCGGGTCATGATATGGCTGATCTGACTACCCTGCATAGCCGCCCCCCTCTGCTTTTACTCCTGTTTCAACACACGCAGAATAACTTCCGTTGCAAACCCCTTATTGCGCAAAAAACGAGCCTGACGTTGCCATACCCGTTCCTCATCAAAGCGCAATCCGCCCGGATCGCGCGCCTGCATTAAGTCCCTCGCCGCCTGCTCGGCATCATAATCCTCACAGAGCTCAGCCAGTGCCGCCTGCACCGCATCGGATCGTGCCCCTTTCTGTTCCGCCCGTTTGGCCGCCAGCCATGGCGCTTCGCCTTTTTTCAAACGCGAACGCAAATAGGATTCTGCAAAACGCATCTCACTGAGATAGCCATCCTGCTGTAGCTGATGAACCACCCAGTCAATGACCTCAGCCTCAAACTCACGACCGACCAGCCGCTGGCGCATTTCAGACTCACAGAATTCGCGATGGGTGAGCAGACGAACAGCAAGGCTATAAGCCGCCAACTGTTGTTTAGAGCATTCCATACAAGAACTATTCAGCTGCCTCCGTTTCAGCCCCCATGCCCAGCTCAGTCCGCACGTTGGCTTCCACTGCCGCCAGCATATCCGGATGCTCTTTCAAAAACTTGATGGCGTTGTCCCGACCCTGCCCGATTTTCTCGTTATCCTTGGCATACCATGCCCCGCTCTTGTTCACGAAGCCGTATTTCACGC
>CAZXAI010000114.1:0-5406 GCA_964638265.1 uncultured Zetaproteobacteria bacterium | reverse complement strand
CTGAAACCGATTCATCAGCTTTGAGCATTTCGACGATACCACATCGTTGCTCACGGTCATCGGCGATGATGTGAACAGGGCTCTTTTTTGTGGTTTTCACGCCATTCCTCTGTTCAAGGCCAATACCCTTTGCACAAATGAATTTCAGGCAGGATGACATCCCACGCATCCTGTTTGCATCGGGCCAGATATTGTTCGTCGGCAATATCTTCGCGCCGGCGGCGCACAATGGCATGCACCTTCACGGCATCTATGCGCCAGCCCTGCTGCGTTTTCTGTTGCAACTGTGCAAGCGCCTGGCGACTTAATTTGCCCACCGCCTGTTTGTACCAGTACAACTCGCCCCGGCTGCCATGCAATTCCAACGTATGCTGTTCATGCAAGCCGGACGTATCCACAGGACGCGGCAAACGCCCTACATAATCCATATCCACCGCATCCATGCCGCAGTACAACACATCACGCCCGGCAGAAGCCTCCCTGGCTTCCAGCGGCAAACGCACTGCTTCAACGCCCAGGCGGTCAAACCAGCGCCCCTCATCCTGCATTAGAAACAGACGCTCTCTGGCACGGGTCATGGCCACATAGCGCAAGCGCAGTTCTTCACAATACGTCGGTGCATTCGCCTGCCGCCCGCCGAATACCACGACATGATCAAACTCCAGCCCCTTCACGCTATGCATGGTGCCCACCCAGATACCCTGGCCGGTTTTTTTACTCTCGGTTCTGGCCAGCTCCCATAGCTCGCTGCGCCATTCCTGTCTGGGGCGAACAATGTGTTCGGACGCTTCGTGAGCGGCCAGCCAATCCCATAATGGTGCAACACTGCGGTGCAGATGTACCTGTTCCGGCATAGCCAACCAGGCAGTGCGGATATCACCTGCGGTCAGGGTATCAAAACCATCAAGCACATGGAGCATGGCATGCACCTCGCGCAAACGCGCCCACTGGTACGGATCTTTTTTATTGATCAGACAAAGCGGCAGACCGGCGCTGCGCAGCAATGCGGCCAGCGGCTGATAATCCTGATGCGAACGGCACAGGATGGCGATGCGTTCAGGCGCAATCTGCTGATCGCGCAGCATGGACAGACACAGATCCAGCGTTTTATGCTGTAGCGCCGCAGCGGTACCCAGATAGCATTGCACCAGCCCGTCCGGAGCCGTATGCACTGCGCTTATCGGGTAATCCGCTTTCAGGCGATTCGGGTGCCGGGCAATCAGGCGATTGCTGGCCGCAATAATATGCGCGCCCGAGCGGTAATTCTCCGTCATATATGCCAGCCGGGCATGATAATCACGTTCAAACTGGTGAATATAGCGGTTTTCAGCCCCGTTCCAGGCATAGATGTTCTGATCATCATCGCCGACGGCAAACATGCTCAGCTGTTCCGCTTCATTCTCCAGCGTGCGGCCTGCCAGCGCCGACAGCAAACGATATTGGGTCTGATTAATATCCTGATATTCATCCACCAGAATAAAGCGAAAACCGGCAATCAGGCGCTGCCTCAAATCATCGCTGTCGCCGCCCGCATCTGCAACCTGCCCGCCCTCCAGCAGCGTACAGGCGCGCTGCATCAGGGCATCCGACCAGGCTTGAAAATCGGCTTCCGCATCGGGCGGCAGTTCCCCCAGCAAACGCATGGCCAGACTGTGATAGGTGTGAATTTGCAAGCGCCATGCCTGCTTGCCCAGCATCTGATCCCGCATCAACCGTTTGCGCAGTTCGCTGACCGTGGCACGATTGAATGCCAGCACTAGAATACTCTCCGGCGACTGCCGTTGAATCGCCACCAGCCATGCCACCCGGTGTACAATTAACCGCGTTTTTCCGGAGCCGGGGCCGGCCAGCACCAGCAGATTCTGATCCAGCGCTTCGGTGACCAGCGCGGTCTGGATTTCGGACAGGGCCTGACCGCCGACAATATCATTCAATCGTTTCCTGCTGGCCGGGATTTCCAGACTCTGCTTGCTGCGATGCGAAAAATAGCGTTTTAACAGGCTTGTTTCGTTCAGATCAAAATAATCGTTGAGCAGCTCGCCGGCCGATTGCTCCTTGCCGTCGGCCATGCGCAGCGCCCATTCCCGCATCACATGAATTTGCCGGATCTGCGCCTTGTAATGTGCCAGCAAGGGTGCAAACGCGCCCTTGCCCGGTCGCTTCGCGCCTCTGGGGATGTGTAAACTCATGGCGCTGTGAAAAATAGCCGCGCCACTCTCCAGCCCGATCAGATTATTGTGTTGCAGCGCCAGCAGCGCATCTTCAGCCTGTTGCTCGGCAGCATGCGCATGCCGGGTCGTGACATTGTTCTGTAGCGCATCCTCCAGTCGTCCCAGCTTGAACGGAATGCGCAAATGCCCCTTTTCACCCCTGGGGATATAGTCGTAGAGATGCTCCATGCTGACATCCGAGCAGTGCTGGCGCTGTTGAATCCGTTGCTCCGACTGCTCGAAATCCCGTTTCCAGTTCAGCCTGTGCATATCCCTGCCCATGGGCGTGGTTCGCAGCAACTTGTCCAGCCGCGTCCACAGCGATAACAGCTGCATAATCAACGGCGGTGAAATATCCGCCTGGCCGGTGGCTTCGCGCAAGAGGTGGCAGGCATGTGCAATATTGAGCTGGAAGGCGCTGCTGTGGTCATCCTGCATGGCCTCCCGAATCAGCCTGAACAGGGTCGATTCCAGTTCGCACAGATGCGCCTGCATCTTGCGACTGTCACCGGCCACATAGGCCTTGATCCATGCCACCAGCGACATATCGTGATCCATCACGCCGGCATGCTGCAAGCCCTTAACGGCGCGAAATACCGCCTGCGGCTCCATGCCGGTCTGCTCGGCCAGCTGGTCGGCATTGATACTGTCGCTCTGGTCATGCTGCATGATGGCATGCGCCACGCGCATCCAGCGCTCGCTCTCGGCTGCACTGATGCGTTGTCGCTGTAGCCGGGCGCGAATCTGATCCATGGCGGTGAGCTGAAATGTCCCTTCAATCACGCCGGTGCAGTTTTCATGGCGCTCCAGCAGACCGGCCTCGACCAGCCAGGCAATGGCCGTGCGCACTTTGGTGTCATATTGCCAGTCGTCCGTGCCGAATCCCGGCGCATCGTGCTCGGCGCTGCTGTGCGCCATGCGCAGAATATCGCCGCTGCTGGCCTGTATCGTATCTTCACCGACTGCGGCATCGCCGCCGCGCTGTTTACTGGCCCGGACGCGCTGGCGAATCGCCTCAAACAGGGCGATGAAATCACGCAAGTCAATCTGCTGGCTGCGGCGCATTTCAAACTGTTTGTCCACATCGGCCTCATCAAACAGCAACACGCATTCAGCCGGCTCGCCATCACGGCCGGCGCGGCCTGCCTCCTGCAAATAATTCTCCAGCGAATCGGGCATGTGGGCATGGATCACCAGACGCACATCGGCTTTATCCACGCCCATGCCGAAAGCATTGGTGGCCGCCATCACGGCCAGCTCGCCATCCATAAATGCCTGCTGCACCCGCCGCTTGCTGTGCGGATCGCGACCGGCATGAAAAAAATCACTGGGCCAGCCGTTATTGTTCAGAAAATCCGCCATGTCTTCACAGTATTTCCTGCGGTTGCAGAAAATAATCACCGCGCCATCGCCAATCCTGTCGCGCTGCTCCGCCAGCAGGCTCAACACGCGCTCGCGCTTCTCCCGAGCCGGGCAATGCAAGACCCGGTAATCCAGATTGCTGCGCTGATGGCCGCCGCTGATCAGCTTCAGCCGCACATGCAGATGCGTTTCGAGGTGATCCAGAATCTCGCTGATAACATCCAGCCGGGCCGTTGCGGTAAATGCGTGCACCGGCGCAATCGGCTGCTGCTGCCTGGCTGCAAACGCGGCTACGAAGCGGGCGATATAGAGATAATCCGGCCTGAAATCATGCCCCCACTTGGACAGGCAATGCGCCTCATCAATAATCCACTGGCCGATTTCCCGGCTTTCGATGGCATGGATAAACGAGCGGTTGCGCAGCTGTTCCGGGGCGATATAGAGCAGGTGAATATCGCCCGTGCGGATGCCTTCGAGCACCCGGTGGCGCTCCGGCATGGTTAAACTGCCATTGAGCGAGGCGGCATATTGATAGCCGCCCTGCTGTAACTGTTGCACCTGATCGTTCATCAGCGATTGCAGGGGCGAAAGAATAATCGTCAACACCCCTCTGTTGCGCGCCTTCATCATGGCCGGCAGCTGATAGCATAGCGACTTGCCGCCGCCGGTCGGCAGAATCGCCAGCGTTGGCCGCCCGCCGACAAGCGCTGCGACAATACGCCGCTGCAAAGGCTGCTGCGCATCATCTGAAGCCGTCGCATCGTCCGAAGCTGTCATGTCTGAACCAAAGTGGCGAAAACGCTCATAGCCGAAAAACTGCGACAGACCCGCCTCCAGATTGTGGTGGGTTTGACAATAATGGCAATCGGGCTGTTCGCAGCACTGGCCGCGCAACTGCTCCAGTATGCCGGCCAGCTCGCGGTGCTGATGGCGCACCCATGCTGGCAATACAGAATTGGTGCCGGCCGTGCCCAGCCATGCCAGCGCATAGGCCATCGCACGCTGCCTGCCGGCATCATTGCTGCTGATTTCGCGCACAACAATCTGCCGGCTGTTGCGACAGACAATGGCCTCGTCCAGACAGCCTTCAATATATGCCTTGACCCGCTTGCCCGTCACGGACTGCTTCAGAATCTGCTGGAAAAAGGCCGGATAGGCTGCCCCGCTATTGAGCAGCAACAAGGCGAAAACCGCCGATAACGTTTCCTGTCTGGCAAAGACTTCGCACTGATCGGTAAACAGGATGGCGGTCTGTTTGCAATCTTGCACCGGATCATTGATCGATTCGCGTTGCAGCTTGTAATCTTTCACCAGACGGTGGTAGGGATTGGCCGGAAACGCCAGCGGATTAAGCACCAGGGTATCAATCAACCGATCCCGCAAGGGCTCAAACGACGCATCCAGCCGGCAGAGATACGGCCAGTCATGCGCTTCAATATTATGCCCGACAATAAAACGGGCTCGACCAATAAACGTCAGCAACGCCCGGCAGGCATCCGCCCTGTCAAAACGCCCCTGCCGGTAAAAATCCGCCTTATCCTGCCCGCGCCATGCGCCTATTTTAAGCAGTTGCTCCGTATCCGGGTGAATTTCCAGATCAACAAAAACCAGCTGTTGCAACAGCGCCGGTTCCGGTTTTGCTGAACACTGCACCGGTTCACCCATTCAGATCGAACAACCCGCGATTCACGGCACCTGCCTGTTCAATGTTTCGGCGACATGTTCAAACAAGTCGCGCCCCTGACGAAGCAGGTTATTTGCGGCATCTTCAGTCACATGATTCATGTCCGCTCTCAAGCTGGCCACCAGCCTGACCGCGTTGTCAGTCACCCAT
>CAZXAI010000113.1:0-5417 GCA_964638265.1 uncultured Zetaproteobacteria bacterium | reverse complement strand
CTGGTTTTGTGCGCAAAATCAATGCCCTGCTGACCCAGTAGTTCAGCAAAGCAAAACAAGCAGGCCGTGGCTTCCGTCACGGCCTGCTTTTTTCTTAACAACTTTTTTCTTAACCACGTCAACAGTTGCCATTTATGCTAGACTCGACCGCTTGAAACGGAGAGATAGAATAGCATTCCCGATGCGAACGATATGGATAGCGCTTGCCCTGTGGCTCTGCATGCCGGTTTCCGCACAGGCGGAAGACTGGGTGAATGCCGGCTGGCGACAAATTGCCGCCAGCCATCACGATAAAGCGCTGGCTATCTGGCAGCAGGGCGTCAATCAACTCGATGACAAACGCCTGCTGGCTTCCATCGGCGTCTATGCCCACTTCCCCTATGCCATTGCCCAGCTCAAAACAGTCGGCCCGGGATTCGGCGCATTTATTGCCCGCCGTCAGCAACAGGGCAGAACGCTCTACTTTGTACTGAGTGTGCGACAGACACCAGCCGATAAAAAAATACGCCAGCTGTTATTGGCCGATCTGAAACAGGCCGCTGGCATCTCAGGCCCCCTGCTTGCCGCAGCGGCCGGGACATTCAAACCGCATAGCAAATCAACCGATTTGACCCCGCCAGTTCCCACCCATGCTGCCCGAAAGTCGCCTCAGACCGCGAGACCCGGAAGCGATGGAGCAACTGAGCCCGCCATCGCTTTCTCCATCAATCGCTTTGAAATCAGCGGCAACAAGCTTGTGTCAAACGATACCCTGCTGATGGGCCTTGGCGAGTTCTATGGCGCAGCCAAAACCCGTTCAGACCTGACATCCATCCGGAACCGGATTGTCGAAGTTTACCGCCTGGCCGGCGTTGGCAATGTGCGCGTTTCCAAGCCGCAGCTGGTGCATGATGATACCGTGCAGATTACCATCCAGGAAAAATAATTCCTTTTCCTTCAGTCTCCGGCATTATAAATCCAGCGTCAAACTGGCCGGATACTCCAGCGCCTCTTTGACCGCCACCAGAAAACGCACGGCATCGGAACCATCAATTAAACGGTGATCATAGGACAGCGCCAGATACATCATCGGGCGAATGACAACCGCATCATTGATCGCCACCGGCCGCTGCTGGATATTATGCATGCCGAGGATACCGCTCTGGGGCGGGTTGAGAATCGGCGTGGATAACATCGAACCGAATACGCCGCCGTTGGTAATCGAGAAGGTGCCGCCCTTCAAATCATCGGGCATTAAACCGCCGTTGCGGGCTTTGTCCGCCAGCGTTGCAATCGCCTGTTCAATTTCTGCCAACCCGAGCAGATGCGCATCGCGCAGCACCGGCACGACCAGGCCTTTATCGGAACTCACGGCGATACCGATATCCACGTAGTTATGATAGACAATATCATCGCCTTCGATATAGGCATTCAGAGCCGGGTATTGACTCACAGCCTGACAGACCGCCCGCACAAAGAACGACATAAATCCGAGTTTCACCCCGTGTTTGTCCTGAAATGCTGCGCCAAACTTGCTGCGCAAATCCATCACGGCCTGCAAATCGACTTCATTGAACGTGGTCAGCATAGCCGCCGTGTTCTGGGCGCTTTTTAATCGTTCGGCAATGCGCCGGCGCAGCCGACTCATCGGTACCCGCTCTTCGTTGCGCTGACTGGACAGGGCTGCCGGCGCAGGTGCTTTGGCTGCTGTGGCCGGCTCAGGCGCTGGCGCTGGTTTTTTGGCGACGGGTTCGGGTTCCGCTTTCGGTGTCACTGGCGTTTCCGGCTCCGGTGCGGTTGGCGGCGCTGCAACGGCCGGCTGTACGCTGTCATCAATGATGCCAATCACCTCTTCCGGCTCGACTGTGGCATCGGCCTGCTTGAACACGCGCTTGAGCACGCCGTTATCCAGCGCGGTGATTTCCATGGTGATTTTATCGCTCTCGATTTCGGCCAGCACATCATCGACGGCCACCATATCGCCCTCGTTTTTCAGCCATGCCACCAGCGTCGCTTCGGTTTCCGATTCACCCAGACTCGGCACCCTGATTTCAATATCCGCCATTGTTACGTCCTCTCCTGTTTTTTGCCTGACAGGGGCTCATCCGATAAAGCTGCATCCAGCAGCGCCGCCTGTTCCTCTTTGTGCCGTTTGGCCGAGCCCACTGCCGGTGCTGCTGCCGCAGGCCTCGTGATATCGTAAATTTTCTGTTTGGGCAGCAGCACCCGGCGAATCGGACTGTTCAGTGCCAGCCAGGCACCCTGATTCTTCGGTTCTTCCTGTACCCAGGCCACCTCTTTCACCCCTGAGTAGCGTGCGATTTGTTCTGTCACTTGCGCATACGGAAACGGATATAAACGTTCGATGCGAACGATGGCAATATCCCTGATGTTTCTGCCCTGCCGTTCGCCCAGTAAATCATAATACACCTTGCCCGAGCACAAAATCAGCCGCCGTACTGTTGACGGCTCAATTTCCGCATCAGATTCCGGCAGCACCGGCTGGAACTGGCCGGCGGTAAAATCATCCAGTTGCGAGAACGACAGTTTGTTGCGCAGCATGCTCTTCGGCCCCATCATAATCAGCGGCTTGCGCACCCGGCTCATCTGCTGGCGACGCAACAGATGGAATAGCTGTGCCGGCGTAGTCGGGTTGACCACCAGCATATTCTTTTCGGCGCACAGTTGCAGATAACGCTCCAGCCGGGCAGAAGAATGCTCCGCCCCCTGCCCCTCGTAACCATGCGGCAACCATAGCACCAGCCCGGACATGCGTTTCCACTTGGTTTCACCGGCGGCGATAAACTGATCGACCACCACCTGCGCCACATTGGCGAAATCACCATATTGCGCTTCCCATATCACCAGTGCACGCGGTTCGGCCACCGAATAGCCGTATTCATAGCCGAGCACGGCCATTTCCGAGAGCATGCTGTCAATCACAATAAAATGCGATAAGTCGCCGTTCTCCACCTGCCGGAGCGGAACCATCGACTTGCCGGTTTTCTGATCATAGACCACGGCATGGCGATGGAAAAACGTACCGCGTCCGGAATCTTCACCGGATAAACGTACCCAGCCGCCTTCATTGACCAGCGTCGCATAGGCCATGGTTTCGGCACAACCCCAGTCCACCGGCTCATGCCCGAGCATCATCTGCATGCGGCTCTCATATATTTTTTCTATGCGGGGATGCAGATCAAAGCCGGCCGGCAACAAATGCACCCGATGCGCCAGTTCGCTTAATATCACCTCTGCCACCGCTGTGTCCGGCTCTTCATCACTGTCGCGCAGATAACCGGCCCAGCGCCCCTGCAGGCTGTTAATAGGGGCTGGCGACTGATCTTTGGCCCGGCGCATCTGTTCCAGACAGTTTCGATACGTTTTCACCATGCTGTCGCTGTCCTGCTCCGTCAGCACGCCATCGCCAATCAGGCGATCCCGATAGACCGATTCCACCGTCGGGTGCTCGGCAATACGGCGATACATCAACGGCTGGGTCACTTCCGGCGAATCGGCTTCATTATGACCATGGCGGCGATAGCACACCAGATCAATGACGACGTCTTCACGGAATGTATTGCGATATTCCAGGGCAATCTCGACAGCCAGGCAGCAGGCTTCCGGATCATCGCCGTTGACATGCAGAATCGGCGCATGCACGACTTTGGCAATATCCGTGCAATAGGTGGTGGAGCGCGCATCATGCGGATTCACTGTAAAACCAATCTGATTATTAACGACAATATGAATGGTGCCGCCAATGCGAAAACCGCGCAGTTTGGACAACTCCATTGATTCGGCTACCACGCCCTGACCGGCAAAGGCGGCATCGCCATGCACCAGCACATTCATCACTTCACGTTTGCTTTTGTCCTGACGGCGGCACTGACGCGCCCGCACGCTGCCCATCGCCACCGGCGTAATAATCTCCAGATGCGAGGGATTGAAACCCAGTGACACATGCACCACGCCGCCCGGCGTCGATACATCGGAAGAAAAACCCAGGTGATATTTCACATCGCCCTGACCGATAGCCGTTTCTTCCAGCTGCGCGCCTTCAAATTCGGAAAAAATATCCGACAGCGACTTGTTCATGATATTGGCCAGCACATTCAAGCGACCGCGATGCGCCATGCCCAGAATAATTTCCCTGGCGCCATGCCCGCCCGCGTTCTGTATCAGGGTATCGAGCATCGGAATCAGGCTTTCTCCGCCTTCGAGTGAAAACCGTTTTTGACCGACGTAGCGCGTGTGCAGGAAACGCTCGAATTCCTCGGCATGCATCACGCGCCCGAAAATATGCTTGCGCGTCTCGGCATCATACGCCGGTGTCGAACGCACCGCTTCGAGCCGCTTCTGAATCCAGTGTTTGCGGGCTGAATCAGTGATATGCATGAATTCCGGGCCGATATGGCCGCAGTAGGTTTGACTTAATAAGGCAATGATATCGCGCAAGCGCATCTGTTTGCCGCCGGCCAGATCGCCACCGGGAAAACTGTTATTCAAATCCTGTTCCGACAAACCGTAATAACCCAGTTCGAGTTCCGGACTGGGCGGGCGCGGATCCAGATGCAGCGGATCGAGATCAGCATGCAAATGCCCGTGCACGCGGTAACCGTGAATCAGATAAAAGGCGCGTGATGGATACTCGATATCGCCCTGAATATGAGGCTCAGGCAAGGCGCCGCCATGCCGAACCGCCGGTCTCATGCGCGCCAGCATCTGCTGGTGAGCGGCAGCCGGTTCTGTTGTCGGCTGGCCGGCGGATATTTCAGACAGGCTGGCAAAATATTCACCCCAATCTGTCGGCAGCGAGGCCGGGTCGCTGCAATACTGCTCATACAGCGCTTCCAGGTATGTACTGCCCGCACTCAATAACGCATTGGCGCGATCCGCTTGAAACTGCTCCGACTGACTCACATTTCCTCCAACACCCCAAACCCGGCATAACCGGAAGCATACAGGCTTGAACCACACTGACACAAAGGAAAGTGTCTTTGGGCGAACTTAAACCCTAGTCAAGCGTCCGCTTAACGCGCATGGATTTCCACCCCGTGGTATGAAACAATAGCATGGCGCGCAAAAGTTCCATGCAGGCCGCGTTATCTGTTTCATGTTAACTCAACCATAGCGCAGACGATACCATAACAAGCCCATATATTCGTGCAATCCATCCGCCGAATCGGCCATCACATTCCAGCGCGGCAGCCAGCTTCTGATATCATAAGGCTCTCTTTCGACGACATAATCGCACGGTGCGGCAATCACCTCAAAACCGTTCTGCTCAAAGGCCCATACCGAACGCGGCATATGCCATGCCGTGGTGACCAGCACAATGCGGTTGACCCCTTTGCGTTTGAGAATACGCCGCAGGTTGGCCGCATTTTCCCAGGTATTATTGGCATTTGTTTCCATGTGAATCATGGATGCGGGCA
>CAZXAI010000112.1:0-5448 GCA_964638265.1 uncultured Zetaproteobacteria bacterium | reverse complement strand
TCATCGCTGAGCAGATAGCCCTGACCGCGCAGGGTATGCAGTAATGAGGGTTCAAAGCCTTTGTCGATTTTGGAGCGCAAATGGCTGACATAGACATCGATCACATTGCTTTCCGGGTCAAAATTCATATCCCAGACGTGCTCGCCAATCAGGGTGCGTGATAACACCTTGCCCTGATTGCGCAGCAGGTATTCCAGTAGAGCGTATTCCTTGGTGGTCAGGCGAATGGGCTTTTCGTTGCGTGAGACGCGGCGGCTGATGGGATCGAGTTCCAGGTCGGCCAGCTTAAGCACTGGCGATTTGCTGTCCGATTGTCGGCGCAGCAGGGCGCGTACGCGCGCCAGCAGTTCTTCAAAGGCGAACGGTTTGGCCAGATAATCATCGGCGCCGGCATCGAGACCGCGTACTTTATCTTCGACCGAATCCCGCGCTGTCAGCATTAACACCGGCGTGGCATCGCCGCTGGCACGCAGTTCGCGACAAACCGCAATGCCGTTTTTCTTGGGCAACATCAGATCGAGCAGGATCAGGTCGTAATCATTGACTTCGGCCAGGAATTCGCCGTCCTCACCGTCATACGATACATCGACCGCATGGCCTTCCTCTTTCAACCCTTTCTGAATAAAATGAGCAACACGCTCTTCGTCTTCAACCACCAGAATCTTCATGCGGCTTAGTGTAGCATTGAACGGTAGTATGCGGAAAGCACGGATCAAGCGAGGTGGCCATGGACTATCGAATTATTCAGAAAAAACGGGTATATCAGGGCTTTTTTGCTATGGACGAATATCGTCTGGAACATGATCGTTTTGATGGTGATCGCATGCAGATATGCCGCGAAAATATGGAGCGGGGGGATGCCGCCGCTATCCTGCTCTATGATCCGGCCTGTGATGAGGTGTTATTGCTGGAGCAATTCCGCATTGGCCCGGCGGTGCGCAGCGATAATCCGTGGCTGATCGAAATTGTCGCCGGCATGATTGACGCAGGAGAGAGCGCCGAGCAGGCCGTGATCCGCGAAGCACAGGAGGAAGCCGGTTTTACCCCCTCTGATGTGCAGTTTCTGGCGCGTTATTATACGACGCCCGGCGCCTGCTCGGAGCGCATTGATCTGTTTCTGGGACTGGTGGATAAACACCGCCCGGTGAGCGCAGGCGGCGGCTGCGCGGCAGAACATGAAGATATTCGCAGCTACTGGGTATCGCGACAGCAGGCGATGCAGATGGTGAGCGAGGGAACAATCGCCTCGGGGGCGCCCATGCTGGCCATATTGCTGGCCTTCGGTTGCCGGGGCGTCATCTGAGCAGTCTGGGATACTCTGAATTTCCAGAGTATCCCAGATCCGGAGATGATTCAGGCCACGCCGATGGCTTCGCGCCATGCCAGCACCAGCCGGAATTCATCATTGCTCAAATCCACTGATAATTCCCGCTTGATTTCAGTCAGTGAGGCATAGGGGTCTGCATCGTCGAGCTCCTGCATCAGGGTATCGAAATCATCGCCGATGAAGGCGGGCACATCAATGTACTGGCCGGCCCGGATAATGGCGACATAATGCTTGAGTACGGTGGTTTCGCTCACCCCCTGTGCGGCAGCAATATCCTGCAGGCTGACGCCTTTGCGATACTGGCCCAGAATATAGGTTTGCGTTTCATTCAGGCCCGGCCCCTTGGCAATCAGCATGGGTATATCCTTGCCGCCGCTCTTGGCGCTCTTGGCATCGCCACTGGCGACATGCTTGTCGATCACGGCGATAAAAGCCGGGCCATATTCTTCCAGCTTATGCTGACCAACGCCGCTGATGCGACGCAGGGCATCTTCCGTGACCGGTTTGCGCTGGCTCATTTCGGTCAGCGTCACATCACTGAAAATAACATGCGGCGGCACATCTTCCTGTTCGGCCAGTTCCTCCCGTAACAGGGCCAGTTTTTTGAATAGCGCTTCATCGCGCGGCGTGCCCAGGCGTTTGAAATGGCGTCGGATGCCGGGTTGATATTTGGCCAGCACAATCGGTTCGCCGGTGCCAATACGCTCGGATTTTTTGGTTGCCAGCATGGCCGCGCGTTTGGATACATCCTGAATAAAATAACCGTGATGCACCAGCTGGCGCAGAATGGACGTCCACTCATCGGCATTGATGTCGGCGCCGGCACCGTGACTTTTTAACTGATCGTGCTTGTGTTCCAGGATGCGCGCATTTTTCGAGCCGCGCAGCACATCAACAATATAACCCATGCCAAAATGACCGTTCAGTTCGCGTACGCATTGCAGGGCCGCCTCGGCAAATTCCGTGGCATCATAGGTCTCGGGCGGATCCAGGCAGATATCGCAATTGCCGCAAGGCTCATCCAGCGCCTCGCCGAAATAGCCCAGCAGCACGCGGCGGCGGCAGGTTAAGGCTTCGGAAAAAGCCACCATGCTATTGAGTTTATGTACTTCCACCCGGCGCTGATCGATATTCTCTACATTTTCAATCAGCCGGCGCACCAGGTTTACATCGCCGGAGCCATATAACATCAGCGCTTCCGATTCCAGCCCATCGCGCCCGGCGCGCCCGGTTTCCTGATAATAGGATTCGATGCTTTTGGGTAAATCGTGATGAATGACAAAGCGCACATTGGGTTTGTCCACGCCCATGCCGAAAGCGATGGTGGCGACAATAACCTTGATACGATCACGCAGGAAATCATCCTGCACCTTTTCGCGCGAACGTCCGGGAATGCCGGCGTGATAGGCGGCGGCGCTGATACCGTGGCGCTGCAGATTCACGGCCAGATCTTCCACCCGTTTGCGTGACAGGCAGTAGATCACGCCCGAGCAACTGGGCCAGCCTTCGAGAAACTGCAGGATCTGGGTCAGCGGTTGCCGTTTCTCCGCCACCAGATAGCGGATATTGGGACGATCAAAACTGGCCGTAAAGCGTTTTGCCCGGCCCAGCTTCAGGCGATCGGAGATATCTTCACGGGTGTGCTCATCGGCGGTAGCAGTTAATGCCAGCATCGGCACATCCGGGAAAATCTCGCGCAATTCGCCGAGCCGCACATACTCCGGCCGGAAATCATGCCCCCATTGGGATACGCAATGCGCCTCATCAATGGCAAACATGGCCAGTTTCACTTTTGCCATTTTTTCCAGAAAGCCCTTCGACAGCAGCCGTTCCGGCGCTGCATAGAGCAGATCCAGGTCGCCGTTTTCAAAGCGTTCCAGCACCTCCTTGGCCTCGGCGGCCTTGAGCGATGAATTGTAGTAGGCTGCTTTGACGCCGCAGGCGGTCAGGGCATCGACCTGATCTTTCATCAGCGAAATCAGCGGCGACACGACAATGCCGGTGCCCTCGCGCATGATGGCTGGTATCTGATAACACAGGGATTTACCGCCGCCGGTGGGCATCAGCACAAAGGCATCCTTGCCATCCATTAATGAGCAGATAATTTCTTCCTGCATGGGTCTGAAGCTGTCGTAGCCGAAGATATCCTTGAGGATTTTGCGTGCTTGTTCTTTTACTTTCTTGGTTGCCATTTTTATCCTTCTTTCCGGGGATCTGCCCCGCGATCAGGTTGGAACCCGTACGGACTCCGAACTTGTTTTATCTAGAATGCTGTGTGTCACTAAGGAGTTTTCACAGGTGATAGGGAGATTCTCTGCATCTCTATAGTGATTTCACCAGTATTGAAGCTGTTTTGCAAGGTTTTTCTGGATGCTGCGGGTGCTTGCCTATGCGGGCGCGGCCAACGTCGCTTTCAGTGTCTTCATGGCGCGCGCTTCCAGCTGGCGCACGCGTTCAATAGATACGCCGAATTCTTCAGCCAGCTCCTTTAGTGTGGCCGGCTCTTCAGCCAGGTGGCGACGCTCGACAATTTTCCGGTCGCGCGCCATCAGCCGGCTCATGGCCTGACGCAGGAGTGATTTGCGGTGCGCGTCCCAGTTGGATTCCAGCGCGGTCTCTTCCGGCGTGGCATCGGTGGCGGCCAGGCTATGGACGTGCGCCTCGCCCTCATCATATTCTGCATCGAGAGACACATCCCGCTGTAAAAAGGCATTGGCCGTGGCCTGATATTCACTGCCATTGATGCCATAATCCGCTGCTACCTCATCCGCATTGTGCCCATCAAAGGCGGCAATGGCATTTTTGGCTTTTTGCAGGCCGGCGAAAATGCGCCGTTGCAGTTTATTAGTGCCCAGCTTGACGATACTCCACGACCGCAGGATAAAATCATGGATAGCGGCGCGCACCCACCATGAGGCATACGTCATCAGGCGGAATCCGCGCTCCGGGTCAAAGCGTTTGACCGCATGCATCAGCCCGAGCGCGCCTTCCTGAATCAAATCCATTTCCGCCAGGCCGAAGTGCCGGTATTCACGTGCAATAGCAGCCACGCCGCCGAGATTGGCCACCACCAACTGCCGGGCCGCATCGCGATCGCCGCTGTCATGCCACAGATGAGCCAGGCGCTGTTCCTCTTCACGACTCATGTTCGGCGTTTTTCGGATGTCGCGTGAAAACAGCGCCAGACTGTTTAATTCAAATGATGGTTTGGTATGTGTTGTTGCTGCCAATCCGTTACCTCCGGAGGTTTATGTTGGACACGTTGCTTATAGGGGTGCTGCGAGGGTCTTTCAAGTATTCAGCCAGGCCAGTAATTGTTGTTCGTCGACCACGTCAACACCCAGTTCACGCGCCTTGCCGAGCTTGGAGCCTGCTTTTTCACCGGCAATGACGATGTCTGTGTTGCTGGATACCGAGCCGGTCGGTTTGGCCCCTAGCGCGCGCAATTGTTCTTGTGCAACACGGCGCTGGATCGATGCAAAGCTGCCCGTCAACACGATTGTTTTACCTGCCAGCGGGTGGTTGCTGATGGCCGGCTGTTGCACGACCGGGCATACGCCGGCTGCCAGCAGCCGGTCAATGACATCACGGTTATGCGCTTCGCCAAAAAAGCTGCCTATACTGGCGGCGACTTCCGGGCCCACATCCGGCACGTCCATCAATGCTGCGTGATCAGCGGCCATCAGGCGATCCAGACTGCCGAAGTGGCTGGCCAGCCCCGCTGCTGTCGCAGCGCCCACGTGACGAATGCCAAGGGCATAGAGAAAGCGTGCCAGGGGTTGCTGTTTACTCTGTTCAATAGCGTGTTGCAGGTTGGTGATTTTTTTCTCACCCATGCCCGGCCACCCGGACAGGGAGGTATAATCGAGCTCATACAGGCCGGCAATATCGCTCAGCAGCCCCTCATCCACCAGCTTGGCCACCAGCTTATCGCCCATGCCTTCGATATCCATGCCGCCGCGTGATACAAAATGACGCAGGCTTTCCTTCAACTGGGCCGAACAGGACAGGCCGCCACTGCAACGCAGCGCCACTTCGCCCTCGATGCGGAACACCGATGCGCCGCAAACCGGACAGAAATCCGGCGCTACGGGAAAACAGGCCTGTTCATCCACATGGAC